>JBKJSW010000214.1:0-4129 GCA_046595765.1 Ahniellaceae bacterium | reverse complement strand
CCTTCTCCCCACGGGAGAAGGTGGCGCGAAGCGCCGGATGAGGGGCGGAGGGAGCGAAGTCCCAGGACGTCACCGCGGCGCCTGCACGAGAAAATTCTTCAGCAGCGCATGCCCATGCTCCGTCAAAATCGACTCCGGATGGAACTGCACGCCTTCGAGCGGCCAGTCGCGATGACGCAGGCCCATGATCGCCTCGAAATTACCCTCGCCGTCCTCGCACCAGGCAGTGGTCTCAAGGCACTCCGGCAAGGAGTCGCGTTCGACGATCAGGGAGTGATAACGAGTGGCGGTGAACCCATCCGGCAGATCGCGGAACACGCCCGCACCCTGATGGCGGATCGTCGACGTCTTGCCATGCATGATGCGATCGGCGCGGATCACTTTGCCGCCGAACACCTGGCCGATGCTCTGGTGCCCAAGGCAGACTCCGAGGATCGGTGTGTCGCGCCCCATGGCCTCGATCAGCTCAAGCGTGACGCCGGCCTGGTCGGGCGTTCCCGGACCCGGCGAGATCACGATGCGCGACGGCGCGAGCGCGCGGATGCCCGCGACGTCCAGCGCGTCATTGCGCACCACGTTGACCTCTTCGCCCAGTTCCCCGAAGTACTGCACGAGGTTGTAGGTAAAGCTGTCGTAGTTGTCGATCATCAGCAGCATGTGGCGCGCCGCATTAGGGGAGTTGCATTGTAGACACCCGCCGCCGGACCTGCGCCGCACCGCTTCGTGCTTCAATGGCTCCATGAGCCAACAACCCGGCCTGACGCGGCGAGCAATTGCGCCGATGATGGTGATCATGCTTGCAAGCATCTTGCCGTCCGCAGGGTGGTGCCCGCCTCCGCCGTCCGTGCTCGAACCTTTCAATCCGCGATTCGAGTTTGGTACGGTCGCCATCGGGCGACGCACAGTGGTGACAATCGAGTTCTCTGCTGGACCGTTGATGACAGCGGAATTCCGGGCCGTCGTGGCGACTCCACTGCTCGCGTTCGCCCGTCCGGCGGATGAATCGAGCCTCACCGTGGATGTCGCAGGCACTACCTGCATACCCGGCACAGTCATTGATCGAAACGTGCGGTGCACGCTTGCCATGGCGTTTCAGCCCAACGTGATCGGTCCGTTTCGCTCCGGCATCTTCGTCCTGCAGGTCTTGTCGACCGATCCGGTTTTCCCGCAGCCGCGACCGATCGCCTATCTCACCGCGTCAGGCGAGGTTGTCGCGGCTCCGCTTCCCGGCATCGAGGGCCTGTGGGCTGGCGCGCTGATCGCCGTGTTGTTGCTGGCGACTGCGGCCGTCGTGCGCAAGTCGCGCTGACACGGCAAACATTCGCCACGGTCCGCGCGCAGTCGCGGCCGGCGGGCCGCAGGCGCCTGAGCCTGCCTTATTCGAAGCCGTTCGAGAACAGTGGCGGCGTGGCGTTGCTGCTGGAACTGGTGGCGCCGCCGAACTCGAGCAGCGCGCCGTCGACCGCGTAGCGGCCGGTGAACCTGGCCTCGCCCGTCGAGTCAGCCGATGGCCGCACCAGATAGCTGACGATACGCAACTGCGGATCGCGGAACAGGCCCCAACGGATGGTGCGCGTCGCCGCGTCGTAGACGCCGCCGTCGCTGACCGAGACGACTTCCCAGCCCGCGGGTGGCACTTCCTCGACAGCGCCCGTGTACGTCCCGACCCACGGCTGGAACGCAAGCTCCACCTGCAGCGTCTGGCCCGGCGCGTATCCGGAAGGCACGGAGCGGATCGCCGAAAACGTGCGCGAGCCGGTGGAGGAGCCGGTCCACGACCACGGCGGATCGGCGATGTCGGCGCGGAAGTAGACGCCCGTGCCGCCGTAGCGGATCTCGCCGGCCCGCGTGAGGTGCGCCGCGGGCACCGGATGTTCGCCGCGCGGCCAACGCTGGCCGTGGCGCCATGCGTATTCGTACGCGTCGAATCGGGTCGCGTTGATGAAGCGCGAAGCGGAGAGATCCGCCGGGTGCGGAGGGATCACCAGGCTCGACGCGTCGCCGCAGGTTGGGCGCAAGTCGCCCGACACGCTGACCGTGCCGCTGAATTCGGAGGTGGCCGGCTGGAAATTAGCGAGGCCATCGGCGAATGGCGGGCTGGCCTGGTACGTGTAGGTCGATAGGGCGCCTACGGTCTTGCCGTCCCAACGGATCTGGTTCGTGTCCGGTAGGAAGCGGCCACCGTCGCTGATGTTGTTGACGCCCCAGCCGGCGGGCACCTGCTCGAGCAATGCAAACGTGATCGGGGTCGGGCCCGGATCGATGTTCAAGCTGACGGTGAATGCCTGGCCGTAGCGCCGCGGCAGGTCGCGCGTGACCGTGCAGGTGCTGGCGCAACCGGTGCCGGTCTGCGCGTAGAAGCCGCGCGCCTGCACGATGGGTGCGCCGAACGAATCGAGCTGGCGGAAATCCACGACGCGGCGCGGCTGTCCCTGCGAAGGCGCAGTCCATGCGAGCCGCGATTGCGCACGGATCGAATCCATCACCACGTTGAAGCCGGTCATGCTGCCCGCATCCACGAGGTAGCGGAAGCCGCCCGAGGACTGCGCGATCTGCCGCGCCAACGGCTCGACTCGCGTGTTCTGCGCCAATGTGTAGACAGGAATTCCCAGCTGGCCGACCAGCCGCTCGCGCACGAAGCCCGGCGAGCCTTCGCCATCCGAGGACGCGACCACCGCAATGACCGCGCGGCGGCCGGACTGCAGCGACAGCGTGGTGGTGGCACCATCGAGCTTGTCGAGCAGACGCGAGGCGTCGCGGCTCACCGCGATCGCGCCAAGTTGTGCGTCAAGCGCGGCGGGATCGGTGGTGAAAGCAAGAACAGCATCCGGCGCGGACGTGGCCGCGATTGCAAAGCGCGGCAACGGTACGCCGTCCGACGCGGCGTCAGCCCACCAGGCCTGCACGGACTGGCGCACGGCCTGTTTCACCGACTGCAGCACTGCCACTGGCGATGCCGCGCTGTTGTCGAGCAGGATCACCACCGACAGCGGCGTCGTGTCCGCGCTGGCGATCGTCGGTGCGCCGAGCCACGTGCCGTTGTCGATCAGTTCGTCGAAGGAACCCGGGCCTGGTGGCAGCAACCCGACCGCGATGCCCGCAGGGTCGGTGGTCTCAAGCTCGGCGCCGATCGCAGGACACGCCGCCGTGTCGAATCGCACGAAGCGGGCGAGGCGTTGCTGGGGCGGCCGAGTGGCGCGCGACACGTTGAGCATGTTGTTGCCGGACGACGGATCGGGCGTCGTCGACTGCACTGTGGCTTGCAGAAACGCACTGGTCGATTGCGGATTGGTCGGGATGAACTCCACCGAACGCCCCGAGCTCTGTCCCGGCGTCAGCGTGCCCACCGGGCAATCGATGGTGCCTGGACTGATCTGTGTGCAACCGCTGGAGCGCACGTTGGCGCTGGTGGAAGACAGGCGAACGGTGACGTTCGCTGCGGGCGAGAAGCTGTCGCTACGGTTGCCCACCTGCACGTACACGCCCCGCGTTTCAAATGGGAGGCCCGACGTGTCGCCGAAATCGAGCGCCTCGATCAGGAGGTTGGCGGAACAGCCGCTGGGATCGCAGTTGCCGGCAGCCAGGTCGGCCTGGAAGCGGTCGGCGCCATTGCCAAGGTCGAGGTCGGCGGCGTCGAACGCGATGAGCCCTTCGAACAGGTCGGACGAGGCACCCGTCGACTCGTCGGCCCCGACTTCGCTCGCGGCGACGCGCGTCGCGCCCTGCGCAATGGCCAGTCCAAGCACGATGGACTTGGCGAGCAACTCACGATCACGCATCGGGGAAATCCTTTTCTGGGGTCGCTGTAGCAGGCGGAAGCGAGGCGCCGGGTTTGGAGGTCCCGGCAGGAGCGCGGAAAAGCTTCCACGGCCTTGCGGCAGCGCGGCAATATACGGTAGTCGCCCGCGATCACAAAACCGTTTGCTGTGACCAAGTGAAACGTCGCGTACCCCGGCAAACGGGGAATCGCGGGGGTTCGAGTGGCGTGGCTGCAGCGTCCGCGCACGCTCGCCTACTCGGACGACTGTAGCCTCAGAGGGAGGTCGCGCCGCCGAGGGCCTCCAGCCAGTCCGCTCGTCGCAGCGCCTGACGGTGCCGCGCGGAGGCCCATTCGTGCAACTCGCCAGCG
>JBKJSW010000019.1:0-6938 GCA_046595765.1 Ahniellaceae bacterium | reverse complement strand
GCGGTCGAGGCCGCGATAGGGCGCGGGTGCGTCGTCGTTGATCGCGGCGTCGGGGGTCAAGATGTTGAGTATCGGCAGGCCGTGACGCTGTCCGATGGCGTAGTCGTTGAAGTCGTGTGCCGGCGTGATCTTGACGCAGCCGGTGCCGAACTCGCGCTCGACATACGCATCGGCGATGATCGGGATCTCGCGGTCGCTCAAAGGCAGACGCAGCGTCCGGCCAACGAGATGCGCGTAGCGCTCGTCGTCCGGATGCACGGCCACCGCGACGTCCCCGAGCATCGTTTCCGGACGCGTGGTGGCAACCACGAGCCCGGTCTCGCCCTCGGCGTCGCGCAGGCTGCCGTCGGCGAATGGATAGCGGATGGACCAGAGGAATCCGTCCTCCTCTTCGCTCACGACTTCGAGATCGGAGATCGCGGTCTTCAGCACCGGATCCCAGTTGACCAGGCGCTTGCCGCGGTAGACGAGCCCCTGCTCGTGCATGCGCACGAAGGCTTCGACCACCGCTTCCGAAGGACCGGGATCCATCGTGAAGACTTTGCGCGACCAGTCGCCGGAGGCGCCGAGGCGACGCATCTGGCGCTCGATCGTATCGCCGGACTCGCGCTTCCATTCCCACACACGCTCGACGAATGCCTCTCGACCCAAACCGTCGCGCGTGAGACCCGCCGCCGCGAGGTTTCGCCCGACCACCATCTCCGTGGCGATGCCGGCGTGATCAGTGCCCATCTGCCAGAGCGTGTCGAAGCCGCGCATGCGGTGGTAGCGGATCAACGCATCCTGCAGCGTGTGCTGGAACGCGTGGCCCATGTGCAGGGTGCCGGTGACGTTCGGTGGCGGCAGCAGGATCGAGTAAGGCTCGCCCGTGCCGGTGGGCGCGAACAGGGAATGCTGCTCCCAGTGCGCATACCAGCAGGATTCGAAACTCGACGGTTCGTAACTCTTGTCCATGCGCGCCCAGCCGACGCTCGCGCGCCGGCAACCCTTGATCAAGCGAAGTCTCGGATTGTATTGCAGGCCCGTGCCTGGCCGGACCTGCAGCCCAACATGGCTGAAGGGGCGTGACCTACATGTCGTGCTTGGCGAGCTCGAAGCCGCGCTGCTGGTACGCGCGCCAGCGCTCGCGCAACGGCTCCCGCGCCGACGCGTCGGCGGGCACCACTTCCAGTACCCGTTGGAACTCGCCCAGCGCCGCCTCGTCACGCAAGTTGATGACCAGCGGGCGCGCGGGCGTGTCGACGCCCGGCGGCACCACCAGGAGGGGTGTGACTTCGTCGTCCTCGATGTCGCCGATGCCCGCGATCTGGTGGGGAAGGTAGGCGTCGGGGTCGAATGACCAGAGCAGGTCGTCGAGTTCCTCGGCCTGCTGCGCATCGCGCACCAGGATCAACGTGGGCTGCTCGGCCTCGAACGCGCGCCGCGCGAGTTCGCAGACCAGGCGCAACGGGTCCGCCCGGAAGCGCGGCTTGGCGATCAGGTAGAAATCCGCGCGCGCCATCCCGATTCAGCGCGCGTGCTGCAGCAGCCATTCGGTCAGTAGACCGACGGGACGGCCGGTGGCACTGCCCTTGCGGCCTTCGGTGTTGGCGCTGCCGGCAATGTCGAGGTGTGCCCAGCGCTGCTTTTCGACGAAGCGCGACAGGAAGCAGCCGGCCGTGATGGCGCCGGCCCAGCGCGAGCCGATGTTGGCGAAATCCGCGCAACTGCTGTCGAGCTGGCTCTGGTATTCGTCCCACAGCGGCAACCGCCACGCGCGGTCCCATGACACCTGGCCCGCGTCGATGAGCTCGCGCGCCAGCGTGTCGTCGTGTGTCATGAGACCCGACGCGTGGTTGCCCAGCGCGACAACGCATGCGCCGGTCAACGTCGCCACGTCGATGATGGTCGACGGCTGGTAGCGCTGGATCACGTAGGTGAGCGCGTCGCAGAGAATCAGGCGCCCCTCGGCGTCGGTGTTGAGCACCTCGACCGTTTTCCCCGACAGCGTGCGCAATACGTCGCTCGGTCGATAGCCGGCGCCGTCGGGCATGTTTTCCGCGGCCGGGACCGCGCAGACAAGGTTGATCGGGAGCTGCAGCGCGACGCAGGCCATGAACGTGCCGAGCACGCTGGCGCCGCCGCACATGTCGTACTTCATCTCCTCCATGCCGGCACTGGGCTTGATGTTGGTGCCGCCGGTGTCGAAGGTGACGCCCTTGCCGACCAGTGCGACGGGGGCCGCATCCCGGTCAGGCGCGCCGAGATAGCGCAGCAGGATCAGGCGCGGCGGATTGGCGCTGCCGTCGCCCACCGCGAGCAGCGCGTTCATGCCGAGCTCGCGCATCCGCTCCGCATCGAGCGCTTCGAATTCGACGTTGTCATGTCCTTCAGCGAGCGTACCCGCCTGTTCGGCGAGGTAGTCGGGCGTGCAGACGTTGGGCGGCAGGTTCCCGAGTTCGCGCGCGAAGCGAATGCCTTCGGCGATGGCCTGCGCGCGTGCGAGTCCACTGCCGTCGTCGCTGCCGCGGAAAGTCACTGAGTCGAGCAGCGTGTCGTGCTCCGGCACTTTGCGCAGCGCGTCGAAGCGGTAGTGCTCGAAATCGAACGCGAGCGCCGCCTGGCGCAGGCGCCACGGGTCATCCGCGCCGTCCACCTCCACTTCGACGAGAAAGCAGGCGGCGTTGCGGGACGGTCCGCCGCGCAAGGCGCGGGCCGCGTCGCGGCACGCGCGCACGAATTTGCCGCGATCGAATTTGCGTGCGTCGCCAAGACCCACCGCCAGCACGCGCGCCGCGGTCACGCCAGGGAGCGCGGGGAGCCACGCCTGGCGACCACTGCGGCCGCTGACATCGCCCGTGGCATGCAGGCGTCGCAACGTGCCGCCACTGGCCGCATCGATCTCGGCCGCGGCGGCGGTGAGCGTGCCGTCCTCGAACAGGCCGACCACGACGGCGTCGGTGGCGATACGCGCCGGATGCTCCTCGGTCAGTAGAAAACGGATGGCTTGCAAGGACATGGGCGAGTTCGCAGCAATGCCGACCAGGACCGGGCGGCCGTGGAGGCGGGGTGGGGGATTCGGGCTAAACTGCCGCTCCGATCGTCAATGCGGTTGGCGATGACCTGCGCCGCGCCCGACTGTGATGTGAGCATGCGCAGCGGGCCCGAAGTCTACCAGCCACCACCGCGCGCTCACCGCCCTGATCGCGGCACTCTCTCCCCACGGACCTTACGCCGAATGCTGTTGCGCCCGCTGGACCGACGCCTGCTGCGCGAGATGCTGTTCGTGATGTCGAGCGCGGGCAGGCGTGCATCCGACCGCACGCGGCCGCAGGCGTGGATCGGGCCGTCGCCCAGGGCAGGACGGCAGCGGGTCGGCGTGGCCGCTGCTGCATGAGGGTGCGTCCTCTCATCATCGACCGGATGGTCGGCAAGGCGGTGCTGAGCGCGGTGCTGGCAGTCTGGGCGCTGCTGCTCGGATTCGACGCGTTCATCGCGCTCGTGCAGGAATTCGAAGATCTCGGCCGGGGCTCCTACACGCTAGGCACCGCCGTGACCTACGTGGCCTTGACCCTTCCCAGGCGCAGTTATGACCTGTTCGGCATCGCCGCGGTGATCGGCGCGCTGCTCGGACTGGGCGCGCTGGCATCGACCGCGGAAATCACCGCGATGCGCGCCGGTGGCATGTCCAAGGCCCGCATCTGCCTGGCGGTGGTCGGTGCCATCGCGCTGCTGACCGTGATAGTGGTGCTGGTGGGCGAGACCGCAGGCCCGGCCGGTGAGCGCCGCGCACAATCGGTGGCGGCCGGGGCCAAGTCGCAGAACCGGATCGCATCGGGTGGCGGTGGCGTGTGGGCGCGCGAGGGCGATGTGCTCATCAACGCGCTGTCGGGCCGCGGCAGCGGCGACAAGCTCGAGCTCGAGAAGGTTCGCATCTACGAGTTCACCCGCGCCGGGCAGCTCCAGCGGATTTCCACGGCCGCGCGCGCGACGCACGACGGTGTGCGCTGGGAACTCCGCGACGTCGTCCGCATGCGCTTCCTCGAGGAATCCGTGGTCAGCGAAAAGCTGCCAAAACTGCGGTGGGCCTCGACGCTCGATCCAAAACTGCTGAACCTCGGGCTCGTGCGCGAACGGTACCTGCCGGTTGCGGACCTGTTGTCGGGCATCGAGTACCAGCAGCGCAACCAGTTGCATACCCAGGCCTTCCGCACGGCGTTGTGGGCACGTCTGTTCTTCCCGCTCAATGTCCTGATGCTGGTGATCGCGGCGGTCCCGTTCGCGTTCGGCGCGCTGCGCACCGGCGGGTTCGGCAAGCGCCTGCTGCTCGGGCTGCTGCTGGTCACGGGATTCTTTTTCGGCCAGCGCGCGCTGGTCGACGTGGCCGACGTATACGCGATCGACGTGCGCCTCGCGCACGCCTTGCCCTCGATCATTGTCGGCCTGCTTGCCGCCTGGTGGTTCCGGCGCTCGGTCTGACGCTCGTGCTCGCCGACGTCAGCGTGTGGATTGCACTACGCGCGAACCGGCGGCGCGGTCCTGCACCGCGCGTCGCGCCGGATCCACAATCGCGATGATCGTGCCGAGTCCCAGCGGCACGGCGCCGACGCAGAGCGCCAGTGCGCGCAGCCAGGACTTGCGTGCGTCGAGCGATCGCCCGTCGCGCCCCTCGACGCGCAGTTGCCACGCACGCGCTCCGATGGTCTGCCCGCCGCGCTGCCAGGACAGCGCGAAATAACCAAGCGTCACCGCGCTGAGCGACAGTCGGAACAAGGGATTCGCGGGATCGAGGTTGCCGCGCGTCAACGCGAGTGCGGCGGCGCCGGTCGCGAACCACAGCGCGAGCACGATGAGCAGGTCGTAGCAGCCCGCCGCCATGCGCCGCCACACGGGCGCCATCGCCGGAGTGGCCTGGGGGGTGGGGGCCGGCGTTGAAGACAGGAAGGCATCGGTGGTCATGGGCGCGAATGATAGAGTCGGATGATGGTTGCGCCTGCACACGACCCGGCGCCCCCGACGGCTGCCGACCTCGCCCTGATCGAGGAATTCCTCGAGCGCGCCTGGTCGGAACAGGGACTCGCGCGCAGCACCCAGTCCGCATACCGATCCGACCTGCGCGCATTCGGCGGCTGGCTTGCACGGCGCGGCAGCTCACTGCTCGCAGCGGATCGAGCCTCTGTGCATGACTATCTCGCGAACCGCCTAGACCAGGGCTACCAGGCGCGCAGCAATGCGCGTTGGCTCTCTGCGATGCGGCATTTCTATCGGCTCTGGCTGCGGCTCGGACGCATCGCGCACGATCCCAGCGCACGGATCGACGCCCCGAACCTGCCGCGCAAATTACCGAAGCCGCTGACGGAAAGCGAAGTGGAGGCCTTGTTGGCCGCGCCCGATCCCACCGCCGCCGCCGGACTGCGCGATCGCGCCATGATTGAACTGCTGTACGCGGCAGGATTGCGGGTGACCGAGCTGGTGACGCTGGAGCTCGATGCGCTCAACCTGCGGCAGGGCGTGTTGCGGGTTCGCGGCAAAGGCGACAAGGACCGCCTGGTGCCGATCGGGGACGAAGCACAGCAATGGTTGACGCGCTATCTCGCGGAGGCCCGCCCGGGGCTTTTGGGCAGCAAGCGAGGTCCTTGGCTGTTTCCGGCGGCGCGTGGCGCCGCGCTGACACGTCAGGTGTTCTGGCGACAGCTCAAGACCTACGGCCAGCACGCGGGGATTGAAGCCGCGCGTGTCTCGCCGCACGTACTGCGGCATTCGTTCGCAACACATCTGCTCAATCACGGAGCCGACCTGAGGGCGTTGCAGATGCTGCTCGGCCACGCGTCGCTTTCCACCACCCAGATCTACACGCTGATTGCCCGAGAAGGCCTCAAGGCCCTGCACCGCGCCCACCACCCGAGGGGGTGAAGCCCCCGGCGCTCGCGACAGTCCGGGGGACTGTCGCGCCGGGCTGAACGCACGCACATGGATGTGCGGGCCGGACGCCCAGGGGCGCGGAACGGCCGCTTCCAAGCAAAACCCTTCGCGGCTCGGATAGCGGCCGTGTTCCTAACAAATCAGGGCGCGGGCAACTGCTCAAACCCGTCCCTGAAAATCAGGATGCGATTCACGAAGGCGTACACCGTGTCCACGCGCGGCGCCCCTACCAGCGCCGTATCGCCCGACAGGGCGACAGCATTGCCGAAGAATGCGGAATTCGTGGCATCGCTTGCAACGAGCTTTGTCTGTTGGGTCCACACCGAGGCGTTGCGGGTGTAGACGTAGGCCGACCCGGGATTGTTGTTCAACGCACCGGGTGCGTCGTCTTCATCCGCTCCCACCAGCGCCGTATCGCCGGATAGGGCGACGGCGACCCCGAATTTGTCGAATGCCGAGGCATCGCCCGCGGTGAGCTTGGCCTGCTGTGTCCACGCCGTGCCGCTGCGGGAGAAGACGTAGGCCGAACCGGTGCGGAAGCCCGCAGGCGTGTCGTCTCCCACTGCCCCCATCAACGCAGTATCCCCCGAAAGAGCGACCGAGACGCCGAACTGATCGCTCGCCCCGCCATCATCGGCCGTGAGCCTGGCTTGCTGCGCCCACAGCGCGCCGCTGCGGAAGAAGACGTAAACCGAACCGCTGTCGACTCCGCCAGCCGTGTCGTCTCTGTCAGCCCCCACCAGTGCTGTCTGCCCCGCCAAGGCGACAGAAATACCGAACTGGTCGAACGCCGCGCCATCTCCCGCGAGGAGCTTCGTTTGCTGCGTCCATAGCGCGCCGCTGCGGGTAAAGAAGTACGCCGAACCGGCATTGACGCCGCCGCCCGGCGTGTCGTCCAGATTCGCGCCGATCAGCGCGGTGTCGTCCGACAAGGCGACTGAATTGCCGAATCCGTCCTCCGCCGCGCCATCCGCCGCGAAGAGCTTGGCCTGCTGTGTCCACACCGTGCCGCTGCGGGTAAAAACGTATGCCGAACC
>JBKJSW010000459.1:0-3110 GCA_046595765.1 Ahniellaceae bacterium | reverse complement strand
ATCCGTGGCGTCGGCCAGTCCGATCCACTGTGGGGCGTCGATCCAGGTGTCGGTATTTATCTGGACGACGTCTACATCGCACGCCCGCAAGGCGCACTGCTCGACGTGTTCGACGTGCAGCGCGTCGAAGTGCTGCGCGGTCCGCAGGGGACGCTGTACGGCAAAAACACCATCGGCGGCGCCATCAAATACATCTCGCGCGGCCTCGTTCCCGGGACCGAGGGCTCGGCAGCGGTCACCGTCGGCAACTACGGCCAGTTCGACGTCAAGGCGGCGATCGGCGGCAGCCTCGGCAGTGATGCCCTGCGCGGCCGCATCGCGATAGCCAGCCTCAACCGTGATGGCTTCGGCGAAAACATCGTCACCAAGCAGGACGTGAGCGACAAGGAGATCCTTGCGGCGCGCGCGCAGCTCGGCCTGTTCATGCGCGAAGACTTCGACATCCAGTTCGCGTTCGACTGGATGGACGACCAGTCCGGGGTGCGCGGCGCGCAGATGCTGGTCGGACCGAACCGTTTCGCGCCGACTTTCGCACCGCTGGACGACCGCTACGACGTCCGCAATGGCATGCTCAACATCAACGACACTGACATGAACGGCGCTTCCGGCGTCGTCAACTGGCGCGCCAGCGACGCATGGACGTTCAAATACGTGTTGGCGCACCGCGAGTCGGACACCGAGACCAACATCGATTTCGACACGCTGCCGAACAAGATCGCTGACGTGAAGGCGTTCTACAGCGACGATCAGGTCACCAACGAAATACAGGCCAACTACTACGGCGGCGGCAAGTTGAGCGCGGTGATGGGCGTCTATCACTTCGACGGCGAGGCGGGCGGCCGCGTGCTCAACAATTTCTTCAACGCAGCGTTCGGCGACACGCAGGGACAAGTCGACACGAAAAGCTTTGCGGTATACGGCGACGCCAGCTACACGCTGACGGACACGCTGGAACTCGGCTTCGGCGCACGCTACACCGACGAGGAAAAGTGTGCGGACGTGCTCAACCGCGCCTTCAGCAACGCCAACTTCAACGTGCCCATCCGCACGGTCGCCGACTTCGACCGTTGTGTGGATTTCCAGAACCTGTCGCCCAAGGTCTCGCTCGACTGGCAGTTCAGCGACACGACCATGCTCTACGGCACGGCGTCGCGTGGCTTCAAATCGGGCGGATTCAATATCCGCGCCAACGCCGTGGCGGTGCCGCGCTCGGCCGAACCTTTCGACGACGAGTCGGTGGACAGCTACGAGATCGGCGCCAAGATGGGCCTGCTCGATGAGACCCTGTTCCTCAACCTTGCGTACTTCTATAACAAGTACAAGGACATCCAGCTGTCCGTGTTCACGGCTTTCGACAGCAACGGCGATGGTATCGACGACGCGTTCTTCGGCGACTTCACCAATGCCGGCAAGGGAACCGCGCAAGGCATCGAAGTCGAATATCAGTGGCTGCCGACGGAGCACTGGTTGTTTTCAGGCAACGTCGCGTGGCTCGATGCCGAGTACGACGAGTTCGTCAGTCGCGGCGTCAATGTCGCCGACGCGCAACGCTTCACCAACGCACCGAAGTTCTCGGGAGCCGTCAACGCCGAGTACCGCACCAAAGTCTCGTACGGCGGTGACCTGTCGGCGCGCATCGGCTACTCGTACCAGAGCGAGGTCTATCCCACCACGGACCTTTCGGAGGCTATCCGGCAGGGCGGCTACGGTGTGTTCAATGCCGGCGTCATCTATCGCACCGACGGTGCGTGGAGCTTCTCGCTGCAGGGCACCAACCTGACCGACAAGGAATACCGCACCACGGGCTACAACATCGGGGTGCTCGGGATCCTCACCGGATTCTACGGCCCGCCGCGCCAGTACACGCTGACCGCGCGCTACGACTTCTAGGCCGTTTGCACGCGGGCGCAACGGCGCCCGCGTCGAGCGTTCGCAGCGATTTCCCCCACCGGGGAGGTCGCTGTTTTTGTTGGCACGATGGTCGATTGCGCCTCGCGGCGAGCCCGCCGCGGGCCAGCTCCGCCGGCCAAGGGATGGTTTCGATCGCGCAGAGACCACGCGTTGCCGCGATCCGGCTCCGGTGGGAGCGCCGCGCGGCGCGATGCCTGATCCGTGACGGTTTAGCGCGCAATGTTGCCCGTGCGGCGAAGTCTCGTAGACCCGTATTCCCGCGAGCAGCTTTACTATGACGCGGGTGAACTGTCCGTCGGTCCTGAATTTGTCGACGTCATCGCGTGATGCCACGCGATGCTGAGCGTGGGCGTGGTCGTGCTTGCGGCAACACTGTGGCTCGGACTGTTGTTCGCCACCGCGCTCTACGCCGAGCGTCGCCCGCGCGTCCTCGCTGCGCAGTGGCCTTACGTCTACTCGCTGTCGCTGGCTGTGTACTGCACGTCGTGGACGTTCTTCGGCACGGTCACGCAGGCTGCACGCTACGGGTGGCCGCTGCCACCCACCTTCATCGGCACGATCCTGCTGTACGCATTTGCCGCGGCTGCGCTGGTCAAGCTGGTGCGGCTCGCACGCGAGTCGCACGCAACTTCGCTTGCGGATTTCATCGCCACGCGGCTCGGCAAGGATTCGTGGCTCGCGGCCACAGTGACGCTCGTGGTCGCGCTCGGCCTGGTGCCGTACATCGCGCTGCAGCTCAAGGCGGTGGCGATGAGCTATGCACTGCTCACGCGTTCACCCAACGACACCTCCGCATCCGTGTGGGAGGACAGCGCGCTCTACGTGACGCTCGCGATGGTGCTGTTTGCGATCGCATTCGGCACGCGCCGGGTCAGCGCCGTCGAGCACAACCGCGGGCTCGTGCTGGCGATCGCGTTCGAAGCCCTGTTCAAGCTCGCGGCCATGCTCGCGCTTGGCGCGTTTGTATGGTTTGGACTGGATCTCCCGGCAATCGTCGCACCGGCGTCGGCGCGGGCGTCCTCGCCGAGCGGCTTTGCGCCGCTGGTGCTGCTCGGCGTGCTCGCCATGTTCACGCTGCCGCACCAGTTCCATGTCGGCGTCGTCGAGTGTCGCGACGAACGCCACGTGCGCACGGCGCGCTGGCTGTTTCCGTTGTACCTGGTGCTGATCGCGTTGCCCTTGCTGCCACTCGCGCGCGC
>JBKJSW010000389.1:0-10855 GCA_046595765.1 Ahniellaceae bacterium | reverse complement strand
GACGCTGATCCAGGCGATCGAGGACGGTCGCTTCGAGCGACTCGGCGCAGCGGTTTTCGCGCGCGGCTATCTGCGCTCGTACGCGCGTGCCGTCGGCTTGCCCGATGCCGTCGTCGGAGTGTGGGAAGGTCGCGTCGATCGTGTGTTGGAAGTCGCTCCCGCGCCTTCCCTCGCAGCGACTTCGCCACGCCGCAGCTCGCGACAGGTGGCCAGCCCCATCGTGTACACACTGCTGACCGTGCTCATCGCGGTCCCGGCCTATTACGGCGTGCGGCAGGCGCAACAGTCGCCGTTGCTGCATTCCAGACCGCCTGCTGCGGCCGCTGAATCCGAGCGCCGCGACGCGTCGTCGCCTGGCAACACGACCCCGGCCAGCGCCGCTTCGTCTCGAGTGCCGCAGGATTCGCGCAATACCCGGCAAGCGGTCTCCGCGGTGCCGCGCGAGTCCGATGGCTGGCGCCAGCCGGTCATGGCTTCGCTGACGCCGATGCTGGGCAGCGGCAGTGACGCTGAAGTCCCGCCCGCTCCGCTGGACGTGCGTCGCCTCCAAGTGAGGTTGCTGGGGCCCAGCTGGGTCGAGATCATCGCCAGCGACGGCCAGGTGATCGAGCGCAGCTTGCTGCCCACGGGCAGCATGCGCGAATATGCGGTGCCGCGTTCGGCGCGGTTGCGAATAGGCGATGCCGGCGTTGTGGAACTGCGCGCCGACGGCAAGGTCCTTGATCTGGTGCCCTATACGCATGCCAATGTCGCCACGTTGACACTCGACGAGGCAGGCTAGCCTTCCCCTGTTTTCCTGGTGCTGCGGTCCCGCGACCGCGACCAATCCGGAGTTTTAATGACCATTGACTTGATGGACGAGCACGAACGATCCGAGTTCGTGCGGAGCTGGCTGCGGCAAAACCTGCCCATCATGCTGGGCGGAGTCGGGCTCGGTGTTGCCGTGCTGCTCGGCATCCAGTTCTGGCAGAAGCACCAGCACGGCCGCCGCGAACAGGCGCAGCTGGTGTACCGCCAGCTCGAACAGGCCAGCGCCAAGAAGGACACCAAACTGACGACGCAACTGGCGCAGCGGCTACGCGGCGACTTCAAGGGCACCCCTTATGCGGTGTTCGCGGAGCTGCAGGAAGCGAAGCGAGTCCAGGAAGCCGGTGATCTCAAGCGCACGGGCGAAATCCTCGCCACCGCCGCGCGCGAGTCGAAGCTCCCGGAATTGAAGGACCTCGCCAACCTCCGACTGGCGCGGGTCAAGCTCGCAAGCGGCGACGCGAAAGGCGCGCTGGCGCTGGCCGACGCGGTTGCGGGCGAAGGATTCAAGCCGCTGGCCGCCGAGTTGCGCGGTGACGCCCTGGTTGCACTCAAGCGCGAAGCCGAAGCCGCCAAGGCCTACGACACCGCGCTGTTGGGGCTGGATGCGACGGCTGCGCAGCGCATGGTGGTGGAGCTCAAGCGCAACGACCTCGCTGTGCCCGCGGCGAACACGCCTGCACCCTTGGTACCGCAGCGGGGAGCCGGCTGATGCGCGCTCTGCTGGTGGTGGTCGCGCTCGGCGCGAGTGTCGCGTTGGGTGGCTGCGACACGATTCGCAATGTGTTCCGGAGTTCTTCCTCGAACAACATCGAGCCGCCCGTCGAATTGGTGGCATTCTCGCCGACCGTCGCAGTGGATCGGTTGTGGCAACGCAGTCTTGGTGAAGGTGCGCCGAACGCCGGACTGAAACAGTCGCCCGCGGTGTTGGGCAACCGGATCTTCGCGGCGGATGCGAGCGGCGCCCTCGTCGCTCTCGATGCCGGCAGCGGCAACGAGATCTGGCAGGTCGATACCGGCTTGCGGCTCGGCTCGGGCGTCGCCGCCGCCGAAGGCCTCGTGGTGGTGGGCACGCTCGACGGCAAGTTGCTGGCCTTCGATGCCGATGACGGCAAAAGCCGCTGGACCGCGCAACTTTCGTCGGAGGCGCTCGCCGCGCCGGCGATCACCGAGGGCGTGGTGATCGCGCGCTCGGTGGACGGCCGCGCCTACGGGTTCGATATCGATGACGGCTCGCGCAAGTGGGTATTCGATCGCAGCGTGCCGCTGTTGACCCTGCGCGGGAATTCCTCGCCGCTGGTGGTCGGCGGTCGCGCGTTGCTCGGTTACGACAACGGCAAGCTGGTTGCACTGGACGTCGCCGACGGCACCGCCGACTGGGAGCAGACGCTCGCGACCGGCGAAGGACGTTCGGAGATCGATCGCACCGTCGACATCGACGGCGAGATTGCTAGCGATGGCACGCGGGCATACCTGGTTTCGTACGGCAGCGGTGTCATCGCGATTGAGGTTGACTCCGGAAAAATTGCCTGGACGCGCGACGTCAAGGCCTATGGCGGCGTCGCCATTTCGGGCGAGCGTCTGTTCGTGGCCGACGAAGACGGCGTGGTGTGGGCGCTCAACGTGGGTGACGGGCGGGTCCTCTGGAAGAAGGATGGGCTCGATCACCGCTCGCTGGGGACGCCGGCCGTCATCGGCGACTTCGTCATGGTCGCGGACGTTGAAGGCTACATCCATTGGCTCAAGGCCTCGGACGGCGAATTTGCCGCGCGGGACCGGGTCGGCAAGGAGCGCGTGCGCGCGACGCCGCTGGTAGTTGGCAACGTCGCGTACGTCGTGGGCACCGAGGGCGAGATCGCGGCATATCGCGTCGGCGGTTGAACACCACGCCGACCGTCGTCCCCTTGTTGCCGGTGGTGGCGCTGGTCGGACGGCCCAACGTTGGCAAGTCGACGCTGTTCAACGCCCTGACCCGTAGCCGGGACGCGCTGGTCGCCGACCAGCCGGGGCTGACGCGCGACCGCCACTACGGGTTCTGTCGCGAGCAGGATCGTCGGCCTTTCGTCGTCGTCGACACCGGGGGACTGACCGGCGAAGACGAGGGCATGGACGCACTGACCGCGCGTCAGGCCTGGGCCGCGATCGAGGAATCGGACATCGTGGTGCTGATGCTGGACGCCCGCGACGGGCTGCTCGGAACCGACCGGGATATCCTCGACAGGCTCAGGCGCAGCGGCAAGCCGCTGGTCGTCGCGGTCAACAAGATCGACGGCCTGGAAGAAACCAGCGTCGACGCGGAGTTCTCCGCGCTAGGCATTGCGGCGCGCGTGCCGATTGCCGCGGCCCATCGTCGCGGAATCGACGTACTGGTTGCGAAAGTGCTGCAGCAGTTACCGGCCGATTTCGCAGAACACCCGGCCGACGCGCCGATGTCCTCCGAAAAGCCTCCGCCGGAAATCCCGCGCGTCGCCATGGTCGGCCGCCCCAACGTCGGCAAGTCGACGCTGGTCAATCGTCTGCTGGGAGAGGAGCGGGTGATCGCTTCCCCGATCCCGGGCACCACGCGCGATGCCATCGAAATCCCGCTGACGCGCGATGGCAAGGAATACATCCTCGTCGACACCGCAGGCGTACGGCGCCGCGGCCGCGTCGACGAAGTGGTCGAAAAGTTTTCCGTCATCAAGACGCTGCAGGCGATCGAGCGTGCCCACGTCGTCGTCGTGCTGATCGATGCCGCCGAAGGCGTGACCGACCAGGACGCCACCGTCATTGGACACGTGCTGGATGCCGGTCGCGCGCTGGTACTCGCCGCGAACAAGTGGGACGGCCTGGTGGCGAGTGCGCGCGAACGCGTCAAGTCCGAACTCGAGCGCAAGTTCGTCTTTGTGCCATGGGCCGAGCAGGTGTTCATTTCCGCGCTGCATGGCAGCGGCCTTGGCGAACTGCTCAAGGCCGTACAGCGCGCGCACCAATCCGCTTCGCGGGTGTTTTCCAGCAATGAGCTGACCAAGGCCATCGAATTCGCGGTGGAAAAGGTGCAGCCGCCAATGGTGCGCGGTCGAGCCGCCAAGTTGCGCTACGCGCACCTGGGGGGCAACAGTCCCCTGCGCGTGATCGTCCACGGCTCGCGTCTTGCCGGCTTGCCGGATTCCTATCGGCGCTACCTCGAGAATTTCCTGCGCGAACGCTTCGAACTGGTCGGCGTGCCAATCAGGGTCGAAATGCGCGATGGCGAAAATCCCTTTGCCGGCCGCCGCAACGAGTTGACCGAAAGCCAGGTGCGCAAGCGGCGCCGCTTGATCAAGCATGTGAAGCGCCGTTGAGCCGAGGGTGAAGAGCGGGCCTTGGCCATGCGTACTCATCCTGGCGGGTGGCAAGGGCAGCCGCTGTGGCGGTCGTGACAAGGGCTGGCTCGAACTCGACGGCGAGGCACTGATCGTGCGCCGACTGCGTGAACTGTCCACTGGCAACTGGTCGCTGGCCATCAGCGCCAACCGAACGCTTGACCGCTACCGCGAGCTCGGCGTCACTGTCGTCACGGATGCAACAGACGATTTCGCCGGTCCCCTGGCTGCCATCGCCGCGGCGCTCAAGCAACACTTCGGCGCACCGATCGTCAGCATTCCTGTCGATGCCTTTGGCGTATCGGCCTCCACGCTGTCCACGTTGATCGACGCGTCGGACGGAGGCTGCAAGCCGGTGTACGCGTGCGACGACGACGGCGTGCAGCCCCTGGTCGCGGTCTGGCCAGCGAGCACCCAGTCAGCCGTGGCAGCAGCGTTGCGCAGTGCAGACCGTTCGGTGCGCGCGCTGCAACACTGCCTGGCCGCCACCGCGGTCGAATTTCCGGGAGCGCGTTTCGGGAACATCAACACGCTTGCGGACCTCGAGAAGGCCGACCGTGAGTTGTCGGCCAAGATGCCGTGTTGACACTGCAGCAGGCGGTCGCGATCGTGGACGGGGCAGCGCGCTTGCTGGCTCCCGCTGCCATCGAACACGTTGATGTGCTGCGAGCTTCCGCGGGCGTGCTCGCAATGGACCTGCAGGCTCCGCGCGCGGTTCCAGGCTTTGCGTGCAGTGCGATGGACGGCTACGCGCTGCGCATCTCTGATCTTGCCGCTGCCCCGGACGCGGTGTTGCGAGAAGATGGTGCGACACTCGCCGGCGCGACCTGCGTCGCTGCGCTGGCGCCCGCTTCCTGCCGACGGATCACCACGGGCGCACCGATTCCCGAAGGTGCGGACACCGTGGTCATGCACGAACAGACCCGCAGTGAGCTTGCCCCGGACGGGGGCGCTCGCGTTGAATTCCTGGCCATGCCTCGGGAGGGTGCGAACGTGCGCAGCGGCGCGGATGATTTCGAGTCCGGCCACCGCGCGCTGCGCGCTGGCAAACGGCTCGACGCGATTGCGATCGCGACCGCCGTCGCGATGGGATTCGACCACCTGCCGATTCGGCGCATGCCGTCTGTAGCGGTGATCACCACCGGTGACGAACTGCTGGCAGCGGGGGCGCCGTGGCGGGTCGGGCTTCGCTACGACAGCAACGGTCCCCTGCTGGAACGGCTGCTCGCCGAGCATGGCGTCGTCGATGTGGTGAGATCGCAGGTGCGCGACGACGTCGATGAATTGCGCAGCGCATTGGCCGACGCCTCGTCCGCACATCGTCTGGTCATCGTGACGGGCGGCGTCTCGGCGGGCGAAGCCGACCACCTGCCAAGAATCTGCGCGGAGCTGGGCGAGACGTTGTTCTGGAAACTTCGCTTCCGGCCGGGCATGCCGGCACTTTTCGCGCGTATTGGCGAATCGCTGGTGCTGGGTTTGCCGGGCAATCCCGTTTCGGTGTTGGCGACCTTCGTGGCATTGGTGCGGCCCGCGCTCGCGGCGTGGTGTGGTTGCGCCGAACTGGACCCGCCACCCGTCGCGGCGCGCCTCAGCCACTCCGTTACCAAGCAGCATGATCGGCTGGAGTGGCGGCGTGGCACGCTGCTCATCGACGCGGAGGGCGTTGCGCGGGTGTCGCCACATCCGTCGCTGAGTTCCGGCGCGTTGCGCTCGTTGCTGGAGTCCAACGTGCTGCTGGAGCTCTCGGCGGACTGCACCGGGTTCGAGGCGGAACGGGTCGTCCCAGTGCGTCCATGGAGGTTGCCTTGAATATCTCGACGCCGACCGACGAAACGCCGGTTGTCACCCCCGCTGAAGCGTTCGCGGCATCGCGACGGGGCGCCCGGCTGCTCGACGTGCGCGAGCCGGCCGAGTTTGGACTCGGTGCGGCCGCAGGCAGCGAGAACCTGCCGCTCGCGCGTCTGGAAGCGAGCATCGCTTCCGGGGACCTCGTGCGCGAAATGGAATTCGTCGCGATCTGCGCCACGGGCAGGCGATCGCTGGCGGCGGCGCGGCTGTTGCGTGCGCGTGGCTTCATGCACGTGGCCAGTGTCGCGGGTGGTCTGGTCGCATGGCGCGATGCAAACCTGCCGGAATACGAGGTCGAGCTCGATGCGGATGCGCGCGACCGTTACGCACGGCAGCTGATCCTTCCCGACGTCGGCATTGAAGGGCAGCGACGCCTAGCCGCGGCGCGTGTGTTGATCGTCGGCGCAGGCGGGTTGGGATCACCGATCGCCCTGTACCTCGCTGCCGCCGGTGTGGGCACGCTGCGCATCGTTGACCCGGACCACGTCGATCGCAGCAACCTCCATCGCCAGATTCTGCATCGCGACGATGACGTCGGCACCGCCAAGGTCGCGTCGGCGATGCGCGCGCTGCGGGCGCTTAATCCGCGCGTGCACGTGGAGGCCCTCGCCACGGCGGTCGATGGCGACAACACGATCGAACTGGCGAGCAATGCGGACGTGCTGGTCGATGGCGCGGATAATTTTGCGGCGCGCCACCACTTGAACCACGCCAGTGTGGCGATGGGCAAGCCGCTGGTCTACGGCGCCGTGCACCGCTTCGAAGGCCAGGCTAGCGTGTTCTGGCCGGCTCGGCCGGAAGCGCGCGGGCCGTGCTATCGCTGCCTCTTCCCCGAGTCTCCGCCGCCCGGGATGGCACCGGATTGCGCCACCGCCGGCGTGCTCGGCGTGGTACCGGGAATCATCGGACTGATCCAGGCCACCGAAACGATCAAGTTGCTGCTCGGATTCGGCGAAACCCTGTGTGGCCGCTTGCTGACGTTCGACGCACGCAACATGCGCTTCCGCGAGATCGCGATTCCGTTCGACCCGGGTTGCCCGGCCTGTTCCTAGGACTTCGCGGCGAACCGCGCCAGCTGTTCGGCGCTCGCGGCCGGCTGCCGCGCTTTCCACGCCTCGTACGGCATTCCGTATACGTATTCGCGCGCACTGTCCTTATCGACATCGTGGCCATGCGCAAGCCCCGCCTCACGCACCCAGTCCGCCAGGCAGTTGCGACAGAACCCCGCCATGTTCATGTGTTCGATGTTGGCGACATCGTCACGCGAGCGCAGGTGATCGAGTAACCGCCGGAACGCGACCGCATCGCGAGCGTCGTCCGCTGAAAGCGTCATGGAGAGTCAAGCCGGTCGACGCGCGCCGCGCAGATGAAATCGTTGCGCGACAGCCCGCCCACGTCGTGCGTCGAATAGCGCAGCTGGCAGCGGTTGTAGCCCACTTCCATATCGGGATGGTGGTCTTCCTGGTGGGCGATGTACGCCACGGCATTGACGAACGCCATGCAGCGATGGAAATCGGCAAACGTGAATTCACGACTGATCGCGTGCCGGTCATCGGCCAGCGTCCAGTGGCCGACCAGGCGCAGCAGTTCCTCGATCTCCGTGGGGCTCAACGCATGTTCGGCGCCCTTGAGCGGAACGCAGTGTTCATTTGCGAGAGCGGCGTCGATTTTCGTCATCGATGGATTCCGGCGGGATTGTGTGCGTCAGTATAGGCCCCACCTTTTGATCGACGCAGCCGCCCGGGGTGGCCGCTCCAATCCGTGGAAACCGCATGATCCAGATACTCGAAGGCGCACAACGGCATTTCCGCAAACTGATCGAGGATCAGGATCTGCCGGGTCTCGGCGTGCGTCTTTCCGCTGAACATCCGGGGACCGTCCGCGCCGACTGTCGCCTTGAGTTCTGCGAGCCGGCCGACCTGTCCGGCGACGAATGGGCGATCGATTGCGACGGCTTCACGCTTTACGTCGAATCGGGCAGCTTGCCGTATCTCGACGCAGCGGAAATCGACTACGTCAACGACGCGACAGGCGGGCAGCTGGCGATCAA
Source organism: Ahniellaceae bacterium (assembly GCA_046595765.1). Taxonomy (GTDB): domain Bacteria; phylum Pseudomonadota; class Gammaproteobacteria; order Xanthomonadales; family Ahniellaceae; genus JBBQNY01. The sequence goes on along the minus strand of JBKJSW010000389.1, from coordinate 2,806 downwards.
GGCACCCAACCTCAAGCTGCGCGAACCGGACGCCGACGCGAGCCTTCCCGAACGGCTGCGCCACCTGATCGAAGTCGAGATCAATCCTTCGCTGGCGTCGCATGGAGGGCGCGTGGCGCTGGAAGAGCTGCGCAGCGATGGTGCGGTGGTGCTGAGGTTCGGCGGCGGTTGCCAGGGCTGTGGCATGGTCGGCACGACGCTGCGCGAAGGCATCGAACGCACTTTGCGGGAGCGGTTTCCGGAAATCACGGCAGTCCTGGACGCCACCGACCACGCCAGCGGCAGCGCGCCCTATTACCGGGGGTAACGCGACGCGGCGCGCACGTCGGGCCGGCGCCAGTCCGAGTCGCCGCGGCAATGCGCCGCGGTTTACTTCAGATGGCTCAAGTCTTCGAGCTGACCCTTTTGCGCGGCATAGAACGCCGCGAGGTCAGCAAGATCCTGAGTGGTCAGTTCCTTGACGAATCCAGCCATGATCGCGTTCTGGCGGTGTCCGTTCTGGTACTCGAGCAGCGCGCGCAAGAGATAGTCGGCGTACTGCCCGGCGAGCCTCGGGTACTGTCCATCGACCGTCTTGTCGCCTCCGGCGCCGTGGCACGACGCGCACGGTTTGGACCTGGTCGCTCCGGCGGCTGCATTGCCCTTGGTGGCAGCGCCCGCCACCGACATCGCACCCGCCAGCAGTGATGCCGCCAGTACCCTCGTCCAACGATTCCTCGCGATCATTGCAGTCACTATCCTGTGGGTACGTCAGTGCTTTGCGGCGGAAGAGAGATACGCCGCAATGTCGGCGATGTCCTGGTCGCTGAGGCTTTCGCCCTGCGCCTGCATGGTGGGGTGTCTGCGCTGGCCTTCGCGGTACGACGTCAACGCGGCAACGAGGTATTGCGCGTTCTGCCCGTGGATCTTGGGCACGTGGTACGACGGGTACACATTGCGATAGCCGGCGATGCCGTGGCATCCGGTACAGGTGTAGACGCGCAGCCGACCTTCGTCGGCGCGTCCGATGAGTACGGGAACCGTTGCAGCGGGAGGCACGGGCGTTGCCGTGGTGGTGACGGCTTCGACGGTCGTCGCCGACGTTGCGTTGGGTGCGGGAGAGGCCGGTGTGGTTTGCGCACGCGCGGTGCCCACCGCGAGGAGCAGGATCGGGACGGCGACACGCAGCAGGTTCGCAAGTGACATGTGCAATCGATTCCAGGGCGATGCGGCGAGCGCCGCAAACGACGCGAAAGTATAGCCACGGCGCTTCGCGATGTAGAGCGAGGCGAACGGCTCGGCAGGAGTGGCGATGCCTTGCACGTGCTGCCGAGCGAGGGCGGCGAACCGCTCGGTAGGAGTGGCGACGCCTTGCACGTGCGGCCGAGCGAGGGCCGCGTTGCATCCTTGAACTCTCCGGAGCTGCAGCCCAATCGGGTCGACGCAACTTTCGGCACAGTGACTTGCGGCTCACGACAAAGGTGAACGCGATGCTGATACTTGTCCTAGCTGGAGTAGTAGTGATATAGTTAGCTACAACACTAAAGGTCAAATTCACGTCATGGCGAGCAAACAGGGTCTGCGCAACGGCTGGACGGCGCTTGCCGCACTGATGGTGGTCCTGCTCGCCGCTGGCTGCGGTGGCGGCGAAGGCGGGGAAGGCGGCAAGGACGGCGCTGATGCCGGCGAGGATACGTCGGTACCGGTCGAAACCGCGCTGTCGAAGCGCGACGAGATCGTGGCCAGCTACACCGGCACCGCGAGTCTTGAGCCCGAAGGACAGGCGCAGGTCGTCGCGAAGTCCAGTGGAGTCGTGCAGAGCGTGCTGGTCGAGGAAGGCGACAAGGTGCGCGCCGGCCAGGTGCTCGCGACGCTCGATGCGGAGCGTCCGCGCCTCGCGCTGCGCCAGTCCGAAGCGAGCCTCAAGCGCCTCGAGAACGACGCCAACCGCGCGCAGGAAATGTTCAAGCGCAAGCTGCTGTCGGCGGAAGCGAGCGATCGCGCCAAGTTCGACATGCAGTCGCAGCGCGCCGCCTACGAAATGGCGCGGCTCGAGTTGTCCTACACACAGGTGGTCGCGCCGATCAGCGGCGTCGTGAGCATGCGCATGGTCAAGCCCGGCAATTTCATGACCATAAACCAGGCCGCGTTCATGATCGACGACTTCGATCCGCTGCTGGCGGTGCTGAACGTGCCAGAGCGCGAACTGCGATTGCTGAAACCGACGATGAAAGTCGGCATGCAGGTCGATGCGCTGCCGGGGCGCACGTTCGAAGGCGTCATCGATCGCGTGAGTCCGGTGGTCGATTCCAAGACGGGCACGCTGCGCGTGACCGCGGAGTTCCACGACGAGACCGGCACGCTCAAATCGGGCATGTTCGGACGCCTGACCGTCGTCTACGACACCCGGCGCGACGCGCTGGTGGTGCCGCGGGAAGCGCTGGCCGATGAGGACGGCGAGACGTTCGTGTACGTGGTGGAAAAAGATCCCACGCCGCCCAAGCCGAAGAAGGCCGAGAAGAAGAAGGGTTTCTCGTTCGGGTCGGCGCAGGCCAAGGAAGCTGACAAGCCGAAGAAGCCTGCGGGTCCGCCGCTGGTGGCCAAGCGCAAGCTGGTCAAGCTCGGCTATGTCAGCGGCGACAAGGTCGAGATCCTCGACGGCGTGCGTGAAGGGGCGCGGGTGGTGACGGTCGGGCGTTCCGCGGTGCGCGACGGTACCCGCGTACAGGTGATCGAGGCGGTCAAGTGAATCTCGTTGAACTCTCCATCCGCCGTCGCGTGACGATCGCGATGGTGACGGTGACGCTGGTCCTGTTCGGCTTCATCG
>JBKJSW010000375.1:0-5269 GCA_046595765.1 Ahniellaceae bacterium | reverse complement strand
CCAATCTCCGAGCCAGCTGGCCAGTACGCCCGGCGCCGCGCGCAGCCTTCTTCCATATTCGCGGAACGCGGGCCTCAGGAACATTTCGGGCCGGAAGTTGACCTTGGCCGCGTCCCCTGTGATGAAGAGGCGACAGATCTCGTCGGTATCGATCCCGTTGGCCAGTCCCGCCGCCAGGAATGCACCGGAACTCACGCCCACATACACGTCGAGACGCGTGAGATCGCATCCTTCAAGCGCCTGGTCGAGCGCACACAGCGCCCCGATTTCGTACATGCCGCCGACGGGACCGCCTCCCGCGATCGCGATGCCGACCCTGGAGCGAGTGGGGCGCCTCGAGGAGGCACCGGTTTGCACGATGAGCATGTTTTCCCGGTGGGCAAGTGCGGCGCGGGATTGTAGTGCGAGGCCTGCTGCCAGCGACCCGCGCTGCGGCTCCGTCCGGAGTTGGCGTTAAGCTCCAGGGCCCGCCGTTGAGAAATCCGGCACCGACAGCGCCAGCGATGGACCACGGGCAACGCATCGAAGCACTGGCGAGAGCGCTGCGCGCGGCGCGCGATCCGGAGCTCGATCCACGCAATCGCGAGCCGTGGCTGCCGCATCTGCAACGCTGGCAGGCCGACCGCCTGGCGCAGTCATTCGCCGACCTCGCGCGGGATGCACGCTTCAGTCGCGCCACACAGTTCTTCCTGCAGGACCTGTACGGTGAACAGGATGTGGCGTGGCGCGATCGCGACATCGTGCGAATCCTGCCTACCATGCGGAAGTGGTTGCCGGCCCAGTTGCTCGAGGTGGTGGCGCGTGCACTCGAGCTCGACCTGTTGACCCATCGACTCGACCTCGCGGCGGCGCATGCGCTTGCCGTCGCCGAGGTCGGTGCGCCGCGCATCGACGTTGGCCGCTACGCCCGCGCGTACCGGGCGTCGAGTACGCGTGAGGAGCGCGAAAACCAGCTGCGTCTGCTGCTCGCCGTGGGATCCGATCTCGATCGGCTCGCGCACAAGCCGGTGCTAGGTACCCTGCTCAAGATCGCGCGCGCGCCGGCGAAGGCGGCCGGCCTCGCTCGCATGCAGGGTTTCCTGGAAGCCGGCTTCAGCGCCTGCAAGGCCATGGGACGCGACGGGGAAGAATTCCTGAGCACCATCGGTCGCCGCGAAAGCGCCGCGCTTGAAAAGCTGTTTGCGGGTGAGCCGGATCCGTTCGGATGAACACCCCTCTCAACTGCGCTTGCCGAATTCCTTGTCGAGGTAGCGCTCGATTTCGTTCTCGACCGTATTGCGCAACGCACCGAACAGGAAGCCCAGTTCGGCGGCGACTTCGACCATGCCCGGGAGGAGGTCGATGGAACCCTTGACGCCCATGCGTTCGAACAACAAGGTGTCGCCATCCCAATCGTAGGTGACGTCGAATTTCTCGGCCAGTTTCCGCGCAACGCGTTCGACGGCCTTGCGCGAGTCGGCAAGGTTCTTGCTGTGTTCTCGCTTGACGAGGATGCGTGCCATGGAGGATGTTCTGTGTGGTGTGTGCCGAGCAGGGGGAGGATACGGCATGAGGCATGAGGATCGCAGCAACCGCGCGCGGCTTGCCCCCGCGCGGGCCCGCGCTTTGCTAGAGTCTGCTCGGCGCTGGGCTGGAGCCTCATGGTGCGATTGAGCTTTCCCAATGGTGAGCACGCGGACGTCAAGCTGGCCCCGGGCGAAATTCGCATCGGCAGCGCCGGCGACAACGAGATCGTGTTGCGCGGCGAAGGCATTCGTCCGCATCACGCGAGCGTGCTCGTCGACAATCGCGGGGTGATCCTCAGGGTGCACGCGCGAGACGCGTGGACGCACCTCAATGCCCGCCCGATTGTCGACCTGGCGCTGGTGCGCGGCGGCGACCTCATCACGGTCGACCAGGTCAGGATCGCGCTCAAGCCGGCCGATGAAAGTGCGGTCAAGCCGGCCGGAACGACCGTCCCGGATGCTTCGCAGCAGGAATTCGGGGCTGGCTCCCGCGTGGCATTGCGCGGGCTTTCCGGTCGCAATTTCGGTCGCGCAGTGCCGCTGCTCAAGCCTCTGGTGATCGGCCGGGAAGCGAGCTGCGACATCGTGCTCGACGACGACAGTGCGCTTGCCCTCAAGCACGCGCGAATCGAGATTGCGCCGGAAGGTGCGTACCTGCGCAGTGTCGACGGACGCTCGGAATTCGAAGTCAATGGCGTCATGCGCAAGGACGCGACGCTGCATGGCGGCGACCAGATCACGTTTCGGCAGGATCGTTTCCTGCTCGAGGCGCCGGGCCTTCCGGCACGCGGCAAGGCACGTTCGGCGGCGCCACCTTCGGCCTCGCCCGTACTCATCACGCAGACCTTGCGCGCCATCACGGCAGCCGATGTTGCCGGTGCGGCGCCACCGCCGCCGGAACTGCACGAAGACGCCGCGCCTGGCGAGCCTGCGGCGAGTCCCTGGCTGCTGATCCTCGCCGGCGCGCTCATCGCCGCGGCCCTCGCGATGCTGTTCCTCCACGGCAGCACACCGTAGCCCGACAGCGGGGCGGAACGGGACGGGTTGTGCCACATGTTGCGGTGCGGCATGCTGCGACGCATTCGAGCAGGAGTGCGTAAGTGAGCCGAGCATTCAATTTCAGCGCCGGGCCTGCCGCGCTGCCCGAGACGGTGCTGCGCCGCGCGCAATCGGAAATGCTCGAGTGGGGCAGTGCCCGCGCCTCGGTCATGGAGATCAGTCACCGCGGTCAGGACTTCGTCGAGTGCGCCGCTGCGGCCGAACAGTCGCTCAGGCGATTGCTGGGCGTTCCGGAGAGCTACCGTGTGCTGTTCCTGCAAGGTGGCGCGACCCAGCACTTTGCCCAGATCCCGATGAACATCGCCAGCGAAGGTTCGGCGGACTACATCGTCACCGGGCACTGGGGCGAGAAAGCGGTCGCGGAAGCGCGCAAGGTCTGTTCCGTTCGCGTGGTGGCGAGCAGCGTCGACGACGCCTATCGCAGCATTCCGTCGCTCGATGCATCTGGATTCGATCCGGCTGCGGCGTACGTCCACTACACCCCGAACGAAACCATCCACGGCGTCGAGTTCCACCACATTCCGGACGTGGGGCACGCACCGCTGGTCGCGGATGCCTCTTCGACGATCCTGTCCCGACCGCTGGACGTGTCCCGCTTCGGGATCATCTATGCCGGCGCCCAGAAGAACATCGGACCTTCGGGACTGGTGCTGCTGATCGTGCGCGAGGACCTGCTGGCGCGTGCGCCGGAATCCCTGCCGGCGATCCTCCGATACCGCGCGCAGGCCGACAACGACTCGATGCTGAACACGCCGAACACGTTCGCGTGGTATCTGGCCGGACTGGTGTTCGAGTGGCTGGAAGGCGAGGGCGGGTTGGGCGTGATCGGTGAGCGCAACCAGCGCAAGGCCGACGTGCTGTACGCCGCGATCGATGGCAGCGGCGGCTTCTATTCAAACCCGGTGGCTGTGGCTGCACGCTCGCGGATGAACGTGCCGTTCGTGCTGCGCGATGCCAGCCTCGACAAGGCTTTCCTGTCGGAATCGGAAGCGGCGGGTCTGCTCGCGCTCAAGGGTCATCGTGCGATCGGCGGCATGCGTGCCTCGCTGTACAACGCGATGCCGATCGAGGGCGTGGAGGCGCTGGTCGCGTTCATGGCCGACTTCGCGCGGCGAAACGGATGAAAGTTGCTGGCGGCAGGGCGGCCAATTCACCAGCGATGCCCATCGCGACCCGGAGCCGACGCCTCTCGACGGGTGCAGTCGTTGAGAGGTTGCTGTCGCGGCGTGCCGCGTTCCTACACATGCCGAGGTCAATGACTCGATGAGCGACGTCGCGAAGTATCGGATCAGGACCCACAACGCCATCGCCGCCAGCGGACTGGAGCGACTGCCGTCGCCGCGCTTCGAGGTAGGCCCGGGACTTGCCGAACCCGACGCGCTCATGGTCCGCTCTGCCGAACTGCAAGCGGAAGGGATCGAGCAGTCGGTGAAGGCGGTGGCACGCGCCGGCGCCGGCACCAACAACATCCCCGTGAGCGCGCTCTCGGCGCGCGGCGTGCCGGTATTCAACGCGCCCGGGGCCAACGCCAACGCGGTGAAGGAACTGGTGGTCGCTGGCATGCTGCTGGCGGCACGCAACCTGCCCGGCGCGTTGGCCTTCGTGCAGACGCTCGGCGGCGTCGAAGACGCGGAAGCTGCCATGGAAGCCAACAAGAAGAATTTCGCCGGGCATGAGCTGTCCGGTCGCACGCTCGGCGTCATTGGCCTCGGCGCGATCGGAGTGCGCGTCGCCAATGCGGCGTACGCGCTCGGGATGAAGGTCCTCGGTTTCGATCCGCACATGACGGTCGACGGGGCGTGGGCCCTGTCCGCGGAAGTCGGCAAGGCCGCCGACCTGGCGGATCTGCTGGCGCGCAGCGATTTCGTCACCGTGCACGTGCCGTTGATCGACGCCACGCGCGGGTTGATCGATGCTGCGGCCCTCGCGCACCTCAAGCCGGATGCGGTCCTGCTCAACTTCTCCCGTTCCGGCATCATCGACGAGCAGGCGCTGCGGGGAGCGCTCGATGCTGGCCAACTTGCGCGCTACGTCACGGACTTCCCGCTCAAGGACCGGCTCGCCGATCCACGCGTGATCGCCTTGCCGCATCTCGGCGCGTCCACGGCGGAGGCTGAGGAGAATTGTGCGGTGATGGTCGCTGACGACCTGCGCGAATTCCTGGAGCACGGCAACGTGGGACACAGCGTCAATTTCCCGCGCTTGCGCATGTCGCGGGCGGGGCGCGCTCGGCTCGCGATCGCGAATCGAAACGTTCCCAACATGATCGGACAGATCTCGCGGGTACTCGGGGCCAACGCGCTCAACATCGCGCAGATGCACAACGCTTCGCGCGGCGAACTGGCCTACAACCTCGTGGACGTGGATTCCCTTGTCCCACCCGAGGCGATCAGCGACCTCTGCGCGATCGAGGGGGTACTGTCGGTGCGGGCACTCTGATGGTCGAGCCGCGCAAGCCGCCGCGACCGGTCGTGATCCCGACGGTGGCCGCCGCCAGCGACGCGCTCGGAGAAGTGCGCACGCGCATCGATTCGATCGACCGGCAGATCCAGGAGTTGATACAGGAACGCGCGCGGTTCGCAACGCAGGTCGGCAGGGCCAAGGGGCCGCTCAAGGCTGCGATCGATTACTACCGGCCCGAACGCGAGGCGCAGGTCATGCGCATGGTGGTGGATCGCAACGAGGGACCGCTCAGCGACGAAGTG
>JBKJSW010000279.1:0-16856 GCA_046595765.1 Ahniellaceae bacterium | reverse complement strand
CTGCGTGATGTCGTTGTCTTCGCGCCGGGCGAGGTTCACTGCCGCCGCGTAGTGGCCGAGGTCGTCGCGCAATACGAGTTCGACCGGCACCGAATGCGCGCGCAGCGAGCGTGCGAGAGACTCGCTGTTGATGGGCCAAACGATCCGGTCGTTGCGGCCATGTACCAGGAAGAACGGGGGCTCGTCCCCATTCACGTGATTGATGGGCTGCGAAGCCGCCCACAGCGCCGGTTCGCCGCCGAAGGTCGCCTTGAGCGTGTCGTCGGTGAGCGGCAGGAAGTCGTAGACGCCCGAATACCCAACCATGCCGGCCAGGCGCCCGATGGATCCGCCGGCGTCCGCAAGATAGTGGCCGTCGGTCGCGACCAGGGCCGCGATGTGTGCGCCGGCCGAATGTCCGGCGACGAACAGCGGGCGGCCACCGCTGGCGAAGGAGCCATCGGCCCAAACCACCGCGCGTGCAGCGTCCTCGATGAACGCCGGAAACGTAACCTCGGGGTAATGGCGGTAGTCGGGGATCACCGCGATGACGCCGAGCGCCGCGAGGCGCTCACCGATGAAGCGATACCAGTCCTTCGATCCATTGCGCCAGGACCCGCCGTAGAAGAACACCACTACCGGCGTGTCTGCGCGCAGCTCGCGCGGCAGGAACACATCCGCGCGGAGGTCATGCTCACGGTCGAAGACGAGTCCGGTGCGGGCCTCGATATCGCGTTCCGGCGTGATCGCATTGAAGGTGGAGAAGATCGCAGCCTGGCACCCCGCAAGCGCCCAGACGAGGCCGCCCACGAGCGTGGTTCGCAACAGGTATCGCATCGGTTTCAAGTTCGAGTCCCGGAAAATGGTGGCGCAGCGTCACGCATGCTCCGTGAATTCCATGCCATGAATCACCGCCCTGCCGCGTTAAACTTGTGCGATCTCGCCGGGGAGAGTCAAGCCGATGGTCGATCCTCAATCGCAATTGGCCAACGCCTTCGCGGACGTGCCCGAGCGCAATACCGGCGACAATCTCATCCGCACCGCGCAGCAGCATCACGTGCAGCTGTCGGCGATGGCGGACCTCAAGGCCAACATCATCATCACGGTCTCGTCCGTGATCCTGACGGTCACGCTGGGCCGCATCAACGACCCGCAACTCAAGGTCAGCGCGATCATCCTGTTGTGTTTCACTTCCGTGGCACTGATCCTCTCCATCCTCGCGGTACTGCCGAAATACAGGCCGTTGCGGCTCAACGGCAAGCCGTTGCCACCGCATTTCAACCTGCTCTTCTTCGGTCATTTCGCGGAGTTGCCGCGGGATCGTTTCCTGGAGCAGCTTTCCCGCAGCATGCAGAGTGACGGTTCCGCGTACGAGGCCATGGCGAAGGACCTGTATTCGCTCGGCGTCTACCTCGCGCACTACAAGTATCCGTACCTGCGTGCGGCCTACCTGTTTTTCCTCACCGGATTCCTGCTCGCGGGGCTCGAGCAGTTGTGGCGCCTCTCGGCCCACTAGCGCAATGGCATAGTGTCGACGAACGAATCAAGTTGGCGCAGGTTGCACCGGTCGTGCTGCCGTTAGTGGCATGGCCGCGGTGAACAAGCCGGTCGACGCCCAGTGCGTGGATGCGTCGCTGCGTGCTGCAATCGAGCGCCTGGGCGGCGACGCGGACGCGCGCGTCGATGCGGAAGTGTTGCTTGCGTTCGTATTGCAGCGCGACCGGTCCTGGTTGATCGCGCACCGCGACGACGTGCTGCCGGAAGCGACCCGAGCGACGTTCGCGGGCCTCGTCGACAAGCGCGCTTCCGGTATGCCCGTGGCCTACCTCACCGGCCGACGCGGGTTCTGGAATCTCGAACTTGAAGTTGGGCCCGCCGTGCTCATACCGCGTCCCGAAACGGAACTGCTGGTGCAGCTCGCGCTCGAGCGCATTCCCGAGGACCAGCCCTTCCGCATCGCGGATCTCGGCACGGGCTCCGGTGCGATAGCGCTGGTGCTCGCGGGCGAGAGGCCTCGCTGCAGGATCATCGCCGTGGATTCAAGCGTCGAGGCTCTGCGCGTCGCCGCGGCCAACGCGCGCCGGTTGAACCACCCGAACATCGAGTTCCTGTGCGGCGACTGGCTTGACGCACTGGGCTCGCAGCAAGGCTTCGACCTGATCGTGTCGAATCCGCCCTACCTCGCGAACGACGATGCGCATCTGCTCCAGGGCGACTTGCGGTTCGAGCCTCGGGCCGCGCTGGCGAGCGGAAGCGACGGACTCGGGGCGATAGGAACGATCATCGAATGCGCGCGTGCGCGAATGCGTCGAGGAGGCGAACTGCTCCTCGAACACGGTGCGACCCAGGGCGCGGCGGTGCGCAGCCTGTTCACCTCGGCGGGCTACGCTGGCGTGCAGACTTGGCTGGACCTCGGCGCACGCGAGCGCGTCAGCGGCGGTGTCTCAGCCGACTGAAGACACCGGTGCGGCGACGCGTTCATGCGCAGCAAGTGCTGGCCAGCGCGCGTCCACGGCCGCGGCGATTCCGCCAGCATCCAGGCCGCATTCGGCCAGCAATTGCTCGCGCGAGGCGTGCTCCAGGAACGCGTCAGGCAGGCCCAGCATCAAGGTGGGCAACTCGATGCCGCTCGCCAGCAGCAGCTCGCTCACGGCGGAGCCTGCGCCTCCCATCAGGGCGTTGTCCTCGATGGTCACCAGTCGAGCGTGCGTCGAAGCGAGTTCCAACAGCAGGTCGCGATCAAGTGGCTTGACGAACCGGAGGTTGACGAGCGTCGCATCGCGTTCTTCCGCCACATTCTGCGCAGCGGCCACGACCGCGCCCACTGCGACCAGGAGGAGGCCGGATGCACCGCGGCGGCGAAGCTCCGCGCGGCCGATCGTCAGCGTCGAGAGATCCGCCGGAACGGCCACGCCAGGCCCGCTGCCGCGCGGGTAACGCACCGCGGCCGGGCCGGCATACGCATGCGCAGTGGACAGCATGCGCCGGCACTCGGCCTCGTCGGCCGGGGCCATGACCACAATGTTGGGGATGCAGCGCAGGTATGCGAGATCGAAACTGCCCGCGTGTGTCGCGCCGTCAGGTCCGACGAGGCCGGCGCGGTCGATCGCGAAGGTGACGTCGAGGTTCTGCAAGGCGACGTCGTGGATGAACTGGTCGTAGGCGCGCTGCAGGAACGTCGAGTAGATCGCGACCACCGGCTTCCAGCCTTCACAGGCCATGCCGGCCGCAACCGTCACGGCGTGTTGTTCGGCGATGCCGACGTCGAAGTAGCGTTGTGGAAATTCGCGCGAGAAGCGCACCAGGCCAGAACCTTCCCGCATGGCCGGCGTGATGCCGACGAGCTTCGGATCGCTCGCGGCCATGTCGCACAGCCAGTCGCCAAAGATCTGCGTGTAGGTCGGCTTGGGAAGGGTGGGGCTCGCCACCTTGACGATTCCGGCCTGGGGGTCGAACGGCGACACTGCGTGGTACTCGATCTGGTCGGCCTCGGCCTGCGCGTATCCCTTGCCCTTGGTCGTGACCACGTGCAGGAGCTGCGGGCCGTGCAAATCCTTGAGTGTCTTGAAACTGTGCAGCAAGGCGCCGAGGTCGTTGCCGTCGATCGGGCCCGAATAGCGGAACCCCAGTTCCTCGAAGATCGTGGAGGGCACGAACATGCCTTTCGCATGCTCTTCCCAGCGCTTGAGGAACCGCCACAACATGCCGCCACGGGGCATCTGCTGCTTCGCGCGTTCGCGCAGCGCGTTGAGTCGCCGGCTGAGGAACAGTCGCGCCAGCATCTTGGTGAGCGAGCCGACGTTTTCCGAAATGGACATGCCGTTGTCGTTGAGGATCACCAGCAGGTTCGGTTCCGGATCCAGGTCGCCGCCGTGGTTGAGGGCCTCGAACGCCATGCCCGCAGTCATCGCGCCATCGCCGATGATCGCGACGATCTTGCGGTCGTCGCCCTGGCGTTGCGCGGCGATCGCCATGCCGAGCGCGGCCGAGATCGACGTCGAGGAATGTCCGACGCCGAACGTGTCGTAGGGGCTCTCTTCGCGACGGGGAAACGGCGCCAGGCCATCCTTGCGCTTGATCGACTCGATCCGGTCGCGACGCCCGGTCAGGATCTTGTGCGGATAGCACTGGTGCCCGACATCCCAGACCAGGCGATCACGCGGCGTGTCGAACAGGTAGTGCAGCGCCACGGTAAGCTCGATGACGCCGAGGCCCGCGGCGAAGTGCCCGCCCGCCCTGCCGACGGAATGGATCAGGAACCGGCGCAGTTCCTCGGCTACCTCGACGAGGTCGGCTTCCGGGACGGCGCGCAGGTCGTCTGGCGTCTCGATGCGCGCGAGGCGAGGAAATTGTTGCGCGTCGATCATCGGAATTCCGTGCACGGCCACTCATTGTCGCGAGGCGTCACCGCGCCCACAAGCGCAATTGCGGCCGCCACCGGCCGGTGGGCGGTCGATACAGGGGCGTCAGGCCGCGCGGCGGTCTCGCGGCAGGTGGTGGCGCAGGAATTCCATCTGGTCCGCAAGAATGTTGCGATTGGAAAGGATCAGGTGTTCCACCCAACTCGGCCGGTAAGGCACGGCAAGCAAGGGCATGGAGGCCTGCTGCGGCGTGCGGGAACCCTTGCGCGCATTGCACGAGATGCACGCGGAGACCACGTTTTCCCAGGAATCACGACCCCCGCGCGAAGTTGGCACCACGTGATCCCGCGTCAAATCCGCTCGCGAGAAAAGGTCGCCGCAATACAGGCACAGCATGCGGTCGCGCGAAAAAAGCGCCGCATTGGTCAGTACCGGCGAAGGATCGAAGCGACCGGCGCGCGCGTGCCCGCGTGAGGCAACGATGGGGTGGAGATCCAGGGTGCTCTGCAGTCCGCTGGTACGGTTGATGCCGCCATGCACCGTGAGGCAAGGGTCGCCAAGCGTCCAGGCCACCGCATCGCGTGCATACAGCGACACCGTGTCCTGCCAGCTCATCCAGTCGAGGATGCGTCCGTGCGCATCGAGCGACAGGACACGCGTCGAATGCAGGCCCGAGCGCGCGATGCAGGCCGCCGCCAGCGCGTCCAGGGAGTCCGACTCTGCAATGGAATGACCGGGGGCCATTCCCGGAGCATAACGAAAGCCGGAGCCGTGCGTCATGACATCCGTTCGGTTCCTTGCGCGGACGATGCCTAGCGGGTCTGCATTCTCTGCAGCGTGCGGCGGGCGTCGGACGAGTCGCTGGAAGAAACCTGCTTGCAGACGCGTTCCTTGCGGTTGCTGCCGATGCGCGCTTGGTAGGAACAGACGACCTTCGGCTTCGCCGTGGACGGGTCGAGCTTCGCGACGATGATCGCGACTTCCGATTCCGCTGTGACCAGGCGGGCGCGCTGTGTCGCGGTCAGGTCAGCCTCCGAAGGAACGCCTTCCAGTACTTCAAAAATCCGGTCCTGGGCCGCAAGCAGGCCTGCCTTGTCGGCGCCCGACAGGCGCGCAAACTTGCCTTCACTGGATTCCACCGACGCGCGGAGGGATTTCTGGTTTGCAACGCGTTCAGCAATTGAAACCTGGGCGAACGGGTTCGCGGAAATCCCGGTCGACATTGAAAAGAGGAACAGTGCCGACAACACCAGAGCCAACAGTCGCATCTGTGCATTCCGTGGAAGGGGAAACGAAGAGGGCGGGCCATTGCCCGCTCGTGCATCGGGGTGACCAGGCTTGCTGCACACGTCGGGGGTGGGTCCGCTCAAGCCTGTGCGACAGGCATCACGGACCGCGCTGCGGAGAGTACGGCGAATACCGCTCGACCCTTTGTGCCAAAAGTTACATCCGGCGAATCAGCTCGACCAGCGACCGCCCGTCAGGGCCCCGCGCACTGCGCACCTTTGCAGCGTTGCAGCTTCGCATAGCGGTCGCGATTGTCGACGCGCCTCGCGTCGGTTTCCGCAACGGTGCGGCATTGCGTGATGGCCAGGTGGGAGCCGACATCCATCGTGCTGCGACAGATACTGCGATCATCGTCGTTCTTGGTCACAATCGCGGCGACCACGTGCTGTGCGTTGTAAAGCGTGCGCTTGTCCCGTTCGCCCAGGCGCTGCACAGAGGTTTTGCCTCCCAGGATCCTGAAGATCTCGTCCTGCGCGCGGATCAGTTTGATGCGATCCGATGGCGCCAGCGCGGCAAACTTGCCTTCGCCGCTCTGGACCGCTTCGCGGAGCGCGTACTGGTAATCGAGGAAATCTTCCATCGAAGCGACGGCAAAGGGCTCCGCGGCGAGCAGCGGCCCTCCCGCGAGCATCAGCGTTGCAGCCAGCGCCAGCAGCCGCAGGCCCTTCTTGAAGATTTTCATGAACTTATCCGGTCCCCTGATCGATGCCCGATGATAGCCGACTGTCCGCGTTCCGGTCGCGCATCGCGTAAGCATCTTTCCGGGCGAACCTAGTGGGGCGCCGCGAGCGCAACGCCGTCGCAGTCGAGCGAGGCGAGTCCACTGCGCAGACACTCGGAGTGCAGGGTGGCGCGCGGCATCAGCCGCGCGAAATAGAAGTCGGCCGTCGCATGCTTCTCGCCGGCATCGGCGTTTTCAGTGCTCGCGTCGGCTGCCACCAGGATCCGTAGCCAGCACCAGCCCATCGCGACGTAACTGGCCAGCATCAGGAAATCGTAGGCGGCGGCTCCGACCTCGTCGGGGTTGGCACGCGCGGCGGTACCGATGCTCGTCCCCGCTTCACCCAGTGCACCTGCCGCCGCGCGCAATGCCACGGCATGGCTGGATTGCGACGGCGATCCGGAAGCCTGTGCGCACGCCACTTCGACTTCTCCGAGCCAGCGCGAGAGCTCCTGACCCTGATTGGCAAGCACCTTGCGGCCGAGCAGGTCCAGCGCCTGGATCTGCGTGGTGCCTTCGTAGATCGTGGTGATCCGCGCATCACGGGCGAGTTGTTCCATCCCCCATTCCGCGATGTAGCCATGGCCGCCGAACACCTGCAGTGCGTGATACGTGCACTCGACTGCAGCCTCGGTGAGGAACGCCTTGACGATCGGCGTCAGGAACGTCGACCGGGCTTCGGCCAGCGCGCGCACCGCAGAATCGGGATGTCTTTCGGCGAGGTCGATCTGCAGGCAGGCATCGTAGACCAGCACGCGGCCAGCTTCGACGAGTGCTTTCTGCGTCAGCAACATGCGCCGGATATCGGGGTGGACGATGATCGGGTCCGCCGGCAATTGCGGCGCGCGCGCACCAGAAAGCGCACGCATTTGCAGGCGGTCGTGGGCGTAGCGCAGCGAATTCTGCAATGCGCGTTCGCTCAGCCCGAGTCCCTGCAGGCCTACAGCGAGGCGCGCGGTGTTCATCATGGTGAACATCGCCTGCAGGCCGCGGTGGGGTTCGCCGATCAGGTAACCGTTGGCGCCGTCGAAATTCATGACGCAGGTCGACGAGCCGCGCAGGCCCATCTTGTGTTCGATGGCGCCGCACTGCAGGGCGTTGCGTTCGCCCATCGTGCCGTCCCGCGACACGCGGAACTTGGGCACGATGAACAGGGAAATCCCCTTGACGCCGGGCGGCGCGTCCGGCAGGCGGGCGAGCACGAGATGGATGATGTTGCCGGTGAAATCGTGTTCGCCCGCGGTGATGAAGATCTTGGTGCCATGAATGTCGAACGTGCCGTCCGCGGCAGGTTCCGCGCGGGTCCTGAGCATGCCCAGGTCGCTGCCGGCATGGGGCTCGGTCAGGCACATGGTGCCGGTCCAGCTGCCGTCGACGATGGGTCGCAGGAAGACTTCGCGTTGCCATTCCTCGCCGTGATGCTTGAGCGCGTCGGTAGCTCCATGCGAAAGCAGCGGGTATGTGCCCCAGGCCAGGTTGGCCGAGTCGATCATTTCCTTGACGGCCGCGCCGAGCACTTCCGGAAGGTGCTGTCCGCCCCAGGCCTCGGGCGCGGTGAGTCCGCTCCATCCACCCTCGATGAACTGCGCGTATGCCTCGCGAAAACCCTTCGGGGTGCGCACGCTGCCGTCGCGCTTGTCGAGCACGCAGCCCTCCGCATCGCCGACCGCGTTGAGCGGCGCCAGTACTTCGGAGGTGAAGCGCGCGGCTTCGTCCAGCACCGCGTCCACGACTTCGCGTTGCGGCGGAGTGCCTGCGCAATCCTGCAGACGCGCTTCGATGTCGAGCACGTCATGCAGCACGAAGCGCATTTCGCGCACGGGAGCGTCGTAACGGTTCATGGGCGTCCTCTATCGGTATTCGCCGGGGCGTCCGGGGACGGGCGCCAGGCGGCTGTCGTGCGTGAGCGGGTAACTGCCCCGAGGTTCGATCGTGTCCAGCCTTCCTTCGAGTCGGTAAGAGATGCCGGCATCCCGGACCGAGGGTGCGGCGAGCGCGGCGCGCGCGCCGGGGGCCGCGTCGAGATCGAATTGCAGCAGTTCCACCGAGTCGGCCTCGACTGCCACGTCCGTGCCAAGGCGCAGTTTGCCCGCAGTGGCACCGTCTACCGAAAGCGTGAGGTCAACCATCGCGAAACGGGTCCTGACGTTGCTGAAGTTCTGCAGGCGGACGGTAACGTGCCAGGGTCCCTGCGCGTCGGCGCGCAGTTGCTGGACGCTCGCGCCAGGCGGGTTGATGAGTTCGCGGAATCCATCGCCACAGCCGGCGAGAAGGGCGACCAGGAGCCAGAGGGCACACCAGCGGAACGTCAAGGGGTGGCGCAGCCTGTGCATGGGGTGGCCTCCGAATCGAGAGGGCGTAAGTTAGCCGAAGCGAGGTTTGACAGTATTGCGGGGCTGCAATACGGTCGCACCATCCGAAAAGACGTGCCCGGAGTCGTCCCCAGAACCATGCGAACGTCCCGCACCCGCTGACCTGTCCCGTGCGACGTCGATCGAGTTCAAGGCGCCGCGGCGCCTTTTTTATTGTTCCTACTCGCAGCGTCGACCTTGGAAAGAAGCATCCCGATGATCTCAATCACACTTCCGGACGGCAGCCGCCGCGAATTCGACCAGCCCCTGACAGTAATGGAGTTGGCGCAGTCGATCGGACCGGGCCTCGCCAAGGCTACAGTCGCGGGATCCGTCGACGGCAAACTCGTCGATGCCAGCGACCGGATCGAGCGCGATGCGTCGGTGCGCATCCTCACGTCTAAAGATGCCGAAGGCGTCGACATCATCCGGCATTCCACTGCCCACCTGGTGGGGCACGCCGTGAAGCAGTTGTTCCCGACGGCGAAAATGGTCATCGGACCGGTCATCGAAGACGGCTTCTACTACGACATCTGGACCGAGCGGCCTTTCACTCCGGACGACCTCGCCGCGATTGAACAGCGCATGGTGGAGCTGATCGCGAAAGACTACGACGTGGTCAAGCGCATGACGCCGCGCGCAGAAGCGATCGCCACCTTCCGGGAGCGCGGCGAGGACTACAAGCTGCGACTGATCGAGGACATGCCCGACGAGTCCGCGATGGGCCTCTACCACCATGAGGAATACGTGGACATGTGTCGCGGTCCGCACGTGCCCAACACGCGATTCCTCAAAGCCTTCAAGCTGACCCGGGTGTCTGGCGCCTACTGGCGCGGCGATTCCAGGAACGAGCAATTGCAGCGCATCTACGGCACCGCCTGGGCCGACAAGAAGCAGCTCGAGGCCTATATCCATCGGATGGAGGAGGCTGACAAGCGCGATCACCGCAAGATCGGTCGCCAGCTGGATTATTTCCACCAGCAGGAAGAAGCGCCGGGCATGGTGTTCTGGCATCCACGCGGCTGGCAGCTCTGGCAGGCAGTCGAGCAATACATGCGTGGTGTGTATCGCGAGTCGGGCTACCAGGAAGTGCGCTGTCCACAGATCCTGGATGTGAGCCTGTGGAAGGCGTCGGGGCACTGGGACAATTACAAGGACAACATGTTCTTCACGGAGTCCGAGAAGCGCACCTACGCGGTGAAGCCGATGAACTGCCCCGGGCACGTGCAGGTGTACAACGCTGGTCTGCACAGCTATCGCGACTTGCCAATCCGCTACGGCGAGTTCGGTGCCTGCACTCGCAACGAACCCTCGGGCGCACTGCACGGCCTCATGCGCGTGCGCGCTTTCACCCAGGACGACGGGCACATCTTCTGCACGCCGGGCCAGGTCGAAGGCGAAGTCACCGCCTTCCACCAACAGGCGATGGCCGTGTACGGAAAATTCGGATTCACCGATATCGCCCTAAAGCTCGCCTTGCGGCCCGACTCACGCCTGGGCGATGACGCGACCTGGGATCGCGCCGAGGGTGCCCTGCGAGCGGCCCTATCCGCGTGCGGCGTCGAATGGGAGGAATTGCCGGGCGAGGGCGCCTTCTATGGTCCGAAGATCGAGTACCACATGCGCGACTCCATTGGCCGCAGCTGGCAGGTGGGCACCATGCAGGTCGATTTCATGATGCCGGAGCGCCTGGGTGCCGAGTACGTCGATGACACGAGCACCCGTCGGCACCCGGTGATGCTGCATCGCGCGATCGTGGGCTCGATGGAGCGCTTCATCGGCATTCTCATCGAGCACTTCGCCGGCAACCTTCCGGTGTGGCTCGCGCCGGTGCAGGCGGTGGCCCTCAATATCACCGATGCGCAGGCGGAATACGTGGCGGAGCAGGTGAAAACGCTGCGGAATCAAGGCTTCCGGGTCGAGTCCGATTTGCGCAACGAGAAAATCGGATATAAGATTCGTGAGCATACGTTGCAGAAAGTGCCGCTGCTGCTGGTCGCTGGTGATCGCGAACGCGATTCCGGCACCCTCGCGGTACGTTCCCGCGCCGGGGAAGATCTCGGCAGCTTGACGCTGGATCGGGTGCAGGAACTGCTCAAGAACTGATCGAACATACGTGGGTCGAGCCGGGGGCTCGGCCCGTTTGGCGTCAAGGCCTTTGGAGGGTGCGCGAATCGTTACAGACGACAAGAAGACCAAGAAGAACCTGGAAATCCGCGCACTGCGCATCCGCGTCATTGACGCAGAAGGCGAACAGGCGGGCGTGATGAGCCGCGACGAAGGGCTGCAACTGGCCCAGGCCGCGAGTCTCGATCTGGTGGAAATCCAGCCCAACGGCGATCCGCCGGTGTGCCGGATCATGGATTGGGGCAAGTTCCGGTTCGAGCAGCAAAAGAAGGCGAACCTCGCCAAGAAGAAACAGAAACAGGTGGAGATCAAGGAACTCAAATTCCGGCCGACCACCGACGACGGGGATTACCAGATCAAGCTGCGCAACCTGCGCCGGTTCATCGGCGAAGGCGACAAGGTCAAGATCACCATCCGCTTCCGCGGTCGCGAACTCGCCCACGCCGAACTCGGCGAGGCCATGGCGAAGAAACTGGAAGCGGACCTGATCGAGGAAGTCACGATCGAATCGCGGCCGCGCCTCGAAGGGCGGCAGATGGTGATGATGGTGGCGCCCAAGCGTAAGTAGGAGCGACTGTAGGAGCGCCGCAAGGCGCGAATCTTTACGGCGCCATCGATACGGAAGAATCATCGGCAACGATGGGTGATTCGCGACAAGAGAGTCGCGATCACGACGCAAGGGCGGGACGCCAACCAAAAGCTGGTTCGAGCAGGACGGAAAGCGTGGACGAAAGTCCACCGCTCGCGACGGCAACCAACAAACCAATCAATGGAGCAACGACGTGGCAAAAATCAAGATCAAGACCAACCGGGCCGCTGCCAAGCGGTTCCGGAAGACGGCGAGCGGCAAGTTCAAGTGCGGCCATGCCTTCAAGAGCCACATCCTGACCAAGAAGTCGACCAAGCGTAAGCGCGGTCTGCGCGCCACGAACCACGTTCGTGCCGAGGACGCCGGTCGCGTCCAGCGCATGTTGCCGTACCTTTAAGGTCAGGAGATAAGTCATGGCACGAGTCAAACACGGCCAAAACCAGCGCCGCCGCCACAAGAAAATCCTGGCCAAGGCCAAGGGTTATTTCAACGCGCGCCGCAAGGTCCTGCGCGTTGCCAAGCAGGCCGTCACCAAGGCGGGCCAGTACGCGTACATCGGGCGCAAGCTCAAGAAGCGCGATTATCGTGCGCTTTGGATCGTCCGCATCAACGCCGGCGCGCGGCAATTCGGCACGACCTACAGCCGCCTCATCGCGGGCCTGAAAAAGACCGGCATCGAGATGGACCGCAAGGCACTTGCCGACATCGCGGTGCACGACATCGCGGCGTTCGGTGCCATCGTGGCCAAGGCCACGCAGGACCAGGCGGCGCAGCACAAGGCAGCTTGATGGTGTGACGCGCGACCTGCGGTCGCGCGCTGCGCCCTGATCGGGGGAAGAGCTGCCGCTCTTTCCCTTTTTTGTTTCTGGAGTCCCGATGTCCGCGTTGCAGACACTGGCCAACGAATCACTGGCGCGTATTGGTTCGAGCACGGATCTTTCCGCGCTCGAGCATCTGCGCGTCGCGCTGCTGGGCAAGCAGGGGTCGATCACTGCTGAATTGAAGGCGCTGGGGGCGCTCGACGCGGAGACGCGCCGGGCGCGTGGCGCCGAAGTGAACCTGGTTCGCGATGCGATACAGGGCGCTTTGTCGCAACGACGCGAGGCGCTTGAACGCGCCGACCTCGAGGCGCGGATGGCCGGTGAACGCGTGGATGTCACGCTGCCGGGCCGTGGCGTCGATGTCGGAGCGGCGCACCCGGTGAGCCAGACGCTGTCCCGCATCGTGGGCATTTTCGAGCGCATGGGCTATGCCGTCGTGGAAGGGCCGGAGATCGAGGACGACTGGCACAATTTCGAGGCGCTCAATTTCCCGCCGCATCATCCCGCTCGTGCGATGCACGATACGTTCTATTTCCCGGACGGCCGGCTGCTGCGCACGCACACGTCGCCGGTGCAGATTCGCGCATTGACGGGCGCCACTCCGCCGCTGCGAATCATCGCGCCCGGCAAGGTCTACCGCAGCGATTCCGACCAGACGCACACGCCGATGTTCCACCAGGTCGAGGGCCTGCTGGTGGACGAGACATCGACGTTCGCCGATCTCAAAGGCACCCTGCGCGCATTCATCGGTGCGTTCTTCGAGCGCGAGTTCGAAATGCGCTTCCGGCCCAGCTATTTTCCCTTCACCGAGCCATCCGCGGAGGTCGATATCCGCTGGGACCGAGGCGACGGGCGCGAGCCGGGCTGGCTAGAAGTCCTGGGTGCCGGCATGGTGCCCCCGCGCGTACTTGGGAATTGCGGTATCGACCCGGAGCGCTACACGGGCTTCGCATTTGGCCTCGGCGTCGAGCGTTTTGCCATGCTCCGTTACGGCATCGGCGACCTTCGCAGCCTGTTCGACAACGACGTGCGTTTCCTCAGGCAGTTCGTCTAGCGTTGGCTTTCCGCCGCCAGGGAAAGATCAATTCATCGCTTCGAAATACCCGATTGCTCCGGAACCAGAATTCATCCCTCTCCCTACGGGACAGGGACCGAGGGAGAGGGTCCGAGTTCGCCAGCTCATTCAAGCATCGAGCGCTTGGCAAGATCGGTCCCTCTCCCCCAACCCCTCTGCCGGAGGGAGGGGGGCTCAGAAACCTGCGTCACGGTGCCGATCGGGAAGTCTCCGCATGAAATTCAGCGAAAAATGGCTCCGCAGCATCGTGCCGGTGGATCTCGATCGGGCGCAGCTGATCGAACGACTGACCATGGGCGGCCTGGAAGTGGAGTCGTGCGAAATCATCGGCGGCGAACTGCGCGAGGTGGTCGTCGGCAGGCTCGTCGAAGTCACGCCGCATCCCGCGGCCGACCGGCTGCGCGTCTGTCGCGTCGATGTCGGGAGTGCCGCGCCGGTCCAGATCGTCTGCGGAGCTCCCAATGCGCGCGTTGGGCTGAACGCGCCGCTGGCGCCCGTGGGGGCGCGCCTGCCGTCGGGCGTCGAGATCAAGGCAGCGGTTTTGCGCGGCGTGGAATCGTTCGGGATGTTGTGCTCGGCGCGGGAACTCGGCATCGATGACGATGCCAGTGGCCTGCTGGAGCTTCCGGTCGATGCACGACCCGGCGCCTCGCTGTCCGCAACCCTCGGGCTCCCGGATGCCGTGCTGGAACTCAAGCTCACGCCGAATCGTGCGGATTGTTTCGGAATGGAAGGCCTCGCCGCCGAAATTGCCGCCCTGTGTGGTCGCACCTGGCAACGTCAGCCGGTGCTTCCGGTGCCCGCGGCATCAAGCGCAGTGGTGTCGGCGGCACTGAACGCGGGGGCTGCCTGCCCGCGTTACCTCAGCCGGGTCGTGGAAGGCATCGATGCCGCAGCCGCGACGCCTGGCTGGATGCGCGAACGGCTGCTGCGGTCGGGCATTCGTCCGGTCAGTGCGGTCGTCGACGTCGGTAACTACGTGATGCTCGAGTCCGGCCAGCCCACGCATGCATTCGATCGCAACCACGTGAGTGAAAAACTGGAGGTCCGGTGGGCGACGGCGGGCGAACGCGTGCACCTCCTTGACGGCCACGAGGTCGAGGTCCAACCCGGCACGCTGCTGGTCGCAGATGCCAACGGCCCGCTGGGCATCGCCGGTGTGATGGGCGGGTTCGACTCGCGCGTCACCGACGCCACGCGGGATTTGCTGCTCGAAGCGGCGCACTTCGCCCCGTCGGCCATTGCTGGGAAGGCCAGGCAGTTCGGACTGAATTCGGAAGCCGCCCACCGTTTCGAGCGAGGCGTGGATCCCGAACTTCCGCGCCGGGCCATGGAACGCTTGACTGCCCTGATCCTCGACATCTGCGGCGGCACGGCGGGACCGATACACGAAGCCCTCGCCCTGGAAGCCCTGCCGAAGCCCCAGCTCATCCGGTTGCGGCGGAATCGCGTCGCTCGTGTGCTCGGCGTCGCAACGCCTTCCGACGAGATCGAAAGGATCCTGCTCGCCCTCGGCATGGAAATCGAGGGTGCCGCCGACGGTTGGGTGGTGACGCCGCCCACGCGCCGCTTCGATCTGGCGATCGAAGAAGATCTGATCGAGGAAATCGCGCGGGTGGTCGGTTACGACGCCATTCCTGCCCGGGTTCCAGAAGGCGCCATCAGCGCGCCGTCGCTCCCGGAAGGCCGAATCGAGCCGGCGGCGTTGGCAGGGGCCTTGCGCCACCGCGGCTACACCGAGGCGTTGAATTTCAGCTTCGTCGATGCAGGGCTCTTGCGTCGTTGGCGACTGGAAGACGGGGCCGTGGCCCTTGCGAATCCGCTGTCGGCCGAGTTGTCGGTCATGCGCACCGCGCTGCTGCCAGGCCTGGTCGAGACGCTGGCACGCAACGTTGCTCGACAGCAGTCACGGGTCCGCTTGTTCGAGATCGGACGCGTCTTCGCCAACGGCACCCACGGTGCTGCACCGGTCGAAACCCTGCGCATCGCAGGGTGTGCGTCCGGCCCGGCATCGCTCGAACAGTGGGATATTCCTGCCCGCGCCATGGACATCCACGACATCAAGGGCGATGTCGAACAGATGCTCGCACTGGCCGGTGCCGCGGGAGGCCGCTTCGGCTTTGCGGGTGACGCTCCCGCATGGATGCATCCCGGGCGCAGCGCCGCCCTGCAGGAATCCGGTCGCGGTATCGGTTGGCTGGGGGCATTGTCACCCTCCTTGCAACGCGTTTTGGGGTTGGACGCAGAGACTTTCGTGTTCGAGTTCGATCTGGAACCGCTGCTGTTGCGCGCGATCCCACGCGCCGCGGACCCCTCGAAGTACCCCTCGGTGCGGCGCGATCTCGCCCTGGTCGTCACCGACGAGGTGCCCTACGCCGCCATCGTGGCCTGCGTGCGTGGCGCCGCGGGCCCGCTGCTGCGGGAAGTCGTGCTGTTCGACCGGTTTGTCGGCGCCGACCTGCCGCCGGGATGCAAAAGTGTCGCTATCGGCTTGATTTTACAGGAACCTTCGCGCACTCTAGCCGAGCAAGACGTGGTCGGCGCGGTGGCATCCGTTGTCGCTGCGCTGGAACGCGGGTTGGGCGCCCGTTTACGGGGGTAAGTAAGCATGGCGTTGACCAAGGCCGAGATGGCCGAGCATCTGTTCGGCAGTGTCGGACTCAACAAGCGTGAAGCCAAGGAATTCATCGATGCGTTCTTCGATGTTATTCGCGAGGCTTTGGAGCGTGGCGAACAGGTGAAGCTGTCGGGGTTCGGCAACTTCGACTTGCGCAAGAAGAACCAACGACCGGGACGCAATCCCAAGACCGGCGAGGAAATTCCTATTTCCGCGCGGCGGGTGGTGACGTTCCGGCCTGGCCAGAAGCTGAAGGTGCGGGTGGAGGCATATGCTGGATCAGGCAAGTAACGCCGAGCTTCCGGTCATTCCGGCCAAGCGCTACTTCACCATCGGTGAAGTCAGCGAGCTGTGCTGCGTCAAGCCGCATGTCCTGCGGTATTGGGAGCAGGAATTCCCCAACCTGAAGCCGGTCAAGCGGCGCGGCAACCGGCGCTACTACCAGCGGCACGACGTTCTCCTGGTCAGGCAGATCCGTTCCCTGCTGTACGAGGAAGGCTTCACCATCGGTGGCGCCCGGCAACGTCTGGAGGGCGAGCAGGGCAGGATGGAAGCCAGCATTTCCGCGCAGGTTATCCGCCAGGTGCGCATGGAACTCGAGGACGTCCTGCAGAGCCTGAAGGGCTAGCTGCCGGGGTTCCCCCGGGCGGTCTTCCCCAGGTTCGCGTCCGCCCGTTCGAGCTGTCCTCGGGTCTCGAAAGCCCGGGACCGGGACGCCGCAACGGCTGCAAGGCGCCTTTCGGCTGCAAATCGATGCGGTTCGGGGCGCCCTGCCGCAGCGGCAAGTGCGTCAGCACGAGGCGGCTATTGGTTGACAGCATGTCGCAGCTGCCGCGACAATGCGCGGCTCTTTGCGGAGGGATACCCAAGCGGCCAACGGGGGCAGACTGTAAATCTGCTGGCTCATGCCTTCGGTGGTTCGAATCCA
>JBKJSW010000231.1:0-2501 GCA_046595765.1 Ahniellaceae bacterium | reverse complement strand
TCCTTCGCCGCGTGTTCCATCAAAACGACCACGCGCTTGACACCCGCGACCAGGTCCATCGCGCCGCCCATGCCCTTGACCATCTTGCCGGGCACCATCCAGTTGGCGAGATCGCCTTTGTCGGTGACCTGCATCGCGCCCAGGATCGCGAGGTCGATATGTCCGCCGCGGATCATCGCGAACGACTCCTGGCTGCCGAAGTAGCTCGCGCCGACGCGCGCTGTGACGGTCTGCTTGCCGGCGTTGATAAGGTCTGCATCGACCTCGGCTTCGACCGGAAAGGGGCCGATGCCCAGCAGGCCGTTCTCGGACTGCAGCCACACGTCCATGCCGTCGGGAATGAAATTCGCCACCAGCGTCGGCAGGCCGATCCCGAGGTTGACGTAGGCGCCGTCGGTCAATTCCTGCGCGGCGCGTTGCGCCATTTCATCTCTTGTCCACGGCATTGCAGGTCTCTCCGGATGGTAGAGCCGAGCTTGCTCGGCCGATGGCCTTCGACGAATCAGGAGCAGCGGAGCAGGCTCCGCTCTACGACGGCAAATGCGCTACGCGCTTACGGTGCGTTGTTCGATGCGTTTCTCGGGCGTCGCGTTGACCACGATGCGGTCGACGTAGATACCGGGCAGGTGCACGTGATCGGGGTCGATCGCGCCCACGTCGACCAGCTCCTCGACTTCCACGATGCACACCTTGCCTGCGGTCGCGACAGCCGGATTGAAGTTGCGCGCGGTCTTGCGGAACTGCAGGTTCCCCGAGGCGTCCGCGCGCCACGCCTTGACCAGCGACACGTCGGCCTTGAGCGCAGTCTCGAGCACGTAATGATGTCCGTCGAACATGCGCGTTTCCTTGCCTTCCGCGACGACCGTGCCGTAGCCAGTGCGCGTGAAGAACGCGGGGATGCCCGCGCCCCCCGCGCGCAACCGTTCGGCAAGGGTGCCCTGCGGATTGAATTCGAGCTCGAGTTCGCCGCCGAGATATTGCCGCTCGAACTCCTTGTTCTCACCGACGTAGGACGAAATCATCTTGCGGATCTGGCGCGTGCTGAGCAGCTGCCCGAGCCCGAATCCGTCCACACCCGCGTTGTTGGAGATGACCGTCAGGTCGCGCACGCCACTGTCGCGCAATGCCGCAATCAAGGCCTCGGGAATGCCACAGAGGCCGAAACCGCCCACTGCCAGCGTCTGACCGTCAGCGACCACGCCGGCGAGCGCGCTCGCGGCATCGGGATAGCACTTGCTCTTCGGCCGCTTCGCTTCTGCCATGTTTCCATCCGCGCATGAGGGGATTTGCCGTCGCCGCGAGTGTAACCGCTGCCCTCGCGGAGAGGCCATGTCAGCCACCGCTGCGGCGTGGGACTTTGCCCCGCGTCCCGACCTCTCGCGGCGCGTCGCCACCGCCGCGTGCCCGCGGATCGCCGCGCCCGACACGCGTGACCTCGCCTACACTCGCGGGCCGACGACGTTGTGCAAAAGGGTATCCATGCCTGGAATCGCACTGATCACCGCCGATGCCGCGCGCGCGCGCGACGAGGACCTGCAGCCTTTGCTCGACGCCTGCGTGGTGGCTGGGCTCGACGCGGACGTGGTCAGCTGGAACACGCCGGACCTCGACCTGTCGGCCTATGCGGCAGCGGTGTTGCGTTCGCCCTGGGACTATGCCGACCGTCTCGACGAGTTCCTCGCCTGGTGCGAGCGCAGCGCACGCCAGACCCGGCTGCTCAATCCTATCGACGTCGTGCGCTGGAATACGGACAAGCATTACCTCGCCAACCTCGCGCATGCGGGCATCGCCTGCGTGCCGTCGACGTTCCTCCATCCAGGCGACGACGCGCGCGAGGGCGTTTTCGCCTTTCTCGCGGCGCACCCCGGTTCGGCCGAGTTCGTGGGGAAGCCGGCGGTGGGCGCGGGCTCGCGCGACGCGCGTCGCTTCGCGCGTGTCGATGTCGGGTCGGCGATTGCGCACGCCGCGCGATTGCTCGCCGCGCAACGCAGCGTGCTGCTGCAGCCTTATCTCGCGCGCGTCGATGCGCGGGGCGAAACCGCGCTCCTGTACTTCGACCACGTCTTCAGCCATGCGATACGCAAGGGCCCGTTGCTGCCGTTGGGCAGCGCTGCCACTGACGGGCTGTTCGCGCCCGAGGCGATCAAGTCGCGCAACCCGACGCCACAGGAGCGCATTCTCGGCGACGCGGTGGTGGCCGCAGTCGCGGGCCGGTTCCCGGCGCTCGCCCCGCTTGCGTACATCCGGGTCGACCTGCTCCACGACGACCACGACGCGCCGTGCGTGCTGGAACTTGAACTCGTCGAACCTTCGCTGTTCTTCGCACACGGTGCTGGCAGCGCCCAGCGCTTTGTCGAGGTCCTCGCTGCGCGTCTCAAGGCTTAGCCGCGGGCCGGCGCTGCCGCTAGAATTCGCATTCCGCTGCGGTGGCCGCAGCGAAGTCGGCAAGGACACGATGAAGATACTGGTCGGCTTCAAGCGCGTGGTGGACTACAACGTGC
>JBKJSW010000188.1:0-7997 GCA_046595765.1 Ahniellaceae bacterium | reverse complement strand
AAAGTCGATCCGAACGCAGGCCCGCCTCGACGTGGCAAACGGGCAGACTTGCTGCGCGTGCGAGCATGGCGCCGAACAAGGTGGATGCCGTGTCGCCGTGCACTAGAACCATGCGATAGGCGGAAGAATGTCCTTTGCGCAGCCACTGCCAGCCGCGTCTCCAGAATCTCCAGGTCCAACGCGCAAAATTCGCCTTGGTGTCTGCCTCCGAATTCGGAACCCACGTGGCATCTGGCGGACGCGTGCCAAAATCAGCTTCAAGTTCCGAGAATGTTTCGGAATGCTGGCCGGTATACACGAGGCTGTAGGGCAAGCGACGTCGGTCGAGAGCCAGCAGGATGGGCGCTGTCTTGATGTACTGCGCCTTGGTACCCACGAAGATCAGCAACATCGAGTCAATCAGCGCTATCGCGCGAACTGCGTTGAAATGTGAGGAGACAGACCTGCTCGGAAACCAGCCCCACCAGGAACACGATCACGGCCGCGGACAGCAGCAGCGCGCTCATGTTGGTGAATCGGTGGTAGTTGAGGAACGTGTACGCGTAGTAGCCGGCCCCCAGGGAGAAGAAAGCGGCACTCACCGGCGCGAACAATTTGAGCGGCGAATACAACGTCGCGATCTTGAAGATGATGAGCAGAAAACGGATGCCGTCGCGAAGTGGCCGCAAGTGGCTGCGGCCAATGCGGGACCGCACCGCGACCGGCACGTACTTGATCGCATAGGCGCTGCGGAAGAATGCCATCGTGATGGTCGTGGGATACGAAAACCCATTGGGCAGAAGATGCAGGAACTCCAGGAACTTTTCCCGCCGCACGGCACGGAGTCCCGACGTCAGATCCGCGACTTGAAACCCCGTCATCCAGCTCGCCAGGCGGTTGTATACGGCATTGGCGAAGCCTCGAGATGCGTTGGCCTGGCCATCCCAGCCGCGCGCGCCGACCACCATGTCGTAACCACATGCAATCGGCTCAAGCAGTGTGGCGAGCGACGCTGGCTCGTGCTGGCCGTCGGCATCCATGAACACGAGGATTTCGCCACTGGCAGCCCGGGCGCCGCGCTTGATCGCGGCGCCGTTGCCCATGGAATACGGAGCGGACAGGACGTGGGCTCCGGCGGTGCGCGCGACTTCCGCGGTCGCGTCGGTCGAGCCGTCGTCGGAAACAATGATCTCGGCGTCCGGATAG
Organism: Ahniellaceae bacterium; assembly: GCA_046595765.1. Classification (GTDB taxonomy): domain Bacteria; phylum Pseudomonadota; class Gammaproteobacteria; order Xanthomonadales; family Ahniellaceae; genus JBBQNY01. The sequence continues at coordinate 6,812 of JBKJSW010000188.1, read as the reverse complement.
TTTTCGCGCAGGCGCGGGAGGAAGGTCGCAAGGCCGCCCGCTTCATTTTTGGCGGGGATCACGATGCTGAGGTTTGGCCGGGGTCCCATGGACTGATTCTGACCCGTCCGGGCGACGCTGCAAAGCCGTAAGCCTGATCACAAAAAGCGCCCTGAATCATGGGATTGCTGTCGAGTCCGGACAAATTGCGGTAGATTCGGACGGTGTGCGTCATTCGGGCTTGCGCATGAACACCGCCGTCGCTGCAAACGTGGTTGGACTGCCTGGCATTGCCCGGCGGCTGGTGCTTGACGGTGTGTTGACGGAAGCCGCTGCACGCAGTGCCGTGGAGGCGTCGAACAAGCAACGGCAACCGCTGATCCTGATGCTGACCCAGCAGGAGGGAATGACTTCGGCAATGGTTGCGGGCGCCGCATCGATCGAGTTCGGCATGCCGCTGCTCGACGTGCGTTCCATCGACGTGCGGCAGGCGCCCCTACGCCTCGTCAACGAGGCGCTGATCCACCAGCATCGCGCTGTGCCGCTGTTCAAGCGCGGCAACCGGTTGTTCGTCGGCGTGGCCGATCCGACCAACCTGCGTGCGCTCGACGAGATCAAGTTCCAGACAAACCTCACCGTCGAGCCGATCCTGGTCGCGTACGACGCGCTCGGGAAGTTCATCGAGCAGGCTCTTGCCGGCGCCGACAGCCTCAATCAGGGAGCATCCGACGAAGAAGGGCTCGAGAATCTCGACCTCACCGCGGGCGACGACGATTCGCTCGACGCGGCCGTCAGTGGCGTCGATGCCCAGGGCGACGACACGCCGGTCGTCAAATTCGTCAACAAGGTGCTGCTCGACGCGATCCGCCGCGGCGCGTCCGATATCCATTTCGAGCCGTACGAGACGGTGTTTCGCGTGCGCATGCGCCTCGACGGCATGCTGCGGCAGGCCACGACCGCCCCGGTCAAGCTCACCGCGCGAATCTCGTCGCGCCTCAAGGTGATGGCGGACCTCGACATCGCCGAGCGCCGCGTGCCGCAGGACGGCCGCATCAAGCTCAATCTTTCCAAGACCAAGCCGATCGACTTCCGCGTCAGCAGCTGCCCCACGCTGTTCGGCGAGAAGATCGTGCTGCGCATCCTCGACGCCTCCGCGGCCAAGCTTGGCATCGACAAGCTGGGTTATGAGGAGGAGCAGAAGAAACTTTTCCTGGACGCGATCGCCAAGCCGTACGGGATGGTGCTCGTCACCGGCCCCACGGGCTCCGGCAAGACCGTATCGCTGTACACCGGACTCAACATCCTCAACACCGACGAGCGCAACATCTCGACGGTGGAGGATCCGGTCGAGATCCGCGTCGCGGGCATCAACCAGGTGCAGCAGAACGCCAAGCGCGGCATGACTTTCGCCGCAGCGCTGCGTTCGTTCCTGCGCCAGGACCCGGACGTCATCATGGTCGGCGAGATCCGCGATCTGGAGACCGCGGAGATCGCCATCAAGGCCGCGCAGACCGGACACATGGTGCTGTCGACGCTGCACACCAACGACGCGCCGCAGACCATCGCCCGCCTGATGAACATGGGGATCGCGCCGTACAACATCACCTCCTCGGTGACCCTCGTCATCGCGCAGCGGCTGGCGCGGCGCCTGCATGACTGCAAGAAGCCGCTGCACCTGCCGCGCGAGGCGCTGCTTGCCGAAGGATTCACCGAGGCCGACATCGACGAAATCAAACTGTTCGAAGCGGTCGGCTGCTCGAGCTGCAACGACGGCTACAAGGGTCGCGTCGGCATCTACCAGGTCATGCCGATGACCGAGGAGATCGCCAAGATCATCCTATCCGGCGGCGGCGCCATCGCGATCGCGGAGGCCTCGTTGCGCATGGGCATCCCCGACCTCCGGCGATCGGCCCTGAAGAAAGCCCGCGACGGCATGACCAGCCTCGCCGAAATCAACCGCGTCACCAAGGACTAAGCCATGGCCACTGCCACCGCCGCTTCACGTGCTGCCGCCGCCACCACGCGTGCCACGGGTACCGCCCGCTCCCAGGTGAGCCAGCTGCAGAGCTACACCTGGGTCGGCAAGGACAAGCGTGGCGTCACGATCAAGGGCGAGTCCCTCGGCAAGAACGTCAACCTCATCCGCGCAGAACTGCGCAAGCAGGGCATCGTTCCCTCCAAGGTCGACCTGAAAAAAGAGGCGGGCCTGTTCAAAAAGGCCGGATCGCGCATCACGGCGCGCGAGATCGCAATCTTCAGCCGCCAGATGGCGACGATGATGCAGGCGGGCGTGCCGATGGTGCAGTCGTTCGACATCATCGCGAATGGCCAGAAGAACGTGCGCATGCGTTCGCTCCTGTTGACCATCAAGACCGACATCGAAGGCGGCTCAAGCCTGGCCGAAGCGCTGGGCAAGCACCCGGTGATTTTCGACGAGTTGTATCGCAACCTCGTGCGCGCCGGCGAGACCGCGGGCGTTCTCGACACGGTCCTCGACACCGTTGCCAACTACAAGGAAAACATCGAGGCGCTGAAAGGCAAGATCAAGAAGGCCCTGTTCTATCCCGCGGCCGTGATCGCGGTGGCGATCATCGTCAGCGCGGTATTGCTGGTGTTCGTGGTGCCGCAATTCGAAGCGCTGTTCGAAGGCTTCGGCGCAGAGTTGCCGGCGTTCACCCAGCTGATCGTGGCCGCGTCGAAGTTCGCGGTGAGCTACTGGTGGCTGATCCTGATCGTGTCGGTAGGTTCAATCGTCGGCCTCACGATGGCATTGAAGCGATCACCGGCGTTTGCGCACTTCATGGAGCGAATGCTGCTCAAGCTCCCTGTCATTGGCCAGATCATGCACAACTCCGCCGTCGCAAGATTCGCACGCACGCTCGCCGTGACCTTCCGCGCGGGTGTGCCGCTCGTCGAGGCGCTGGAATCGGTGGCGGGTGCGACCGGCAGCGTGGTCTACGGAAAGGCGGTGCGCCGCATACGGGACGACGTCTCGGTCGGCTACCAGCTCAACATGGCGATGAAACAGGTCGACCTGTTCCCCAACATGGTGGTGCAGATGATCGCCATCGGCGAGGAGGCTGGTGCACTCGACGCGATGCTGCTCAAGGTCGCGGAGTTCTACGAACAGGAAGTCAACAATGCGGTCGATGCGCTGTCGAGCCTGCTCGAGCCGTTCATCATGGTGATCATCGGCACGCTGGTCGGCGGCATGGTGATCGGCATGTATCTCCCGATCTTCAAGATCGCCGCGGTGATCTGACGGCCCTCCATGGCTGGATTCGAGGCTTTGCTCGCCGCGAGTCCAGCGGTACTCATCGGCGGCTGCCTGCTGTTGGGGCTGCTGATCGGCAGTTTCCTCAATGTCGTGATCCTGCGCCTGCCGCCGCGCCTGCAGCGCGAATGGGAAATACAGAGCCGCGAGATCCTGGGCCTCGAAGATCAGGCGCATCCGTTGCCGCCGGTGCCAACAGTCACGGCCGGCACGGGTAGCGCGAGGGAACCACCCGATCTGGTGTTCTCGCGGTCCAGCTGTCCTCGCTGTTTGCGCCAGCTTTCGGCCTGGGAAAACGTTCCGCTCGTGAGCTACGCAATCCTGCGAGGCCGTTGCCGCGGTTGCGGCGCGCCGATTTCCTGGCAATACCCACTGGTCGAAGCACTGGCCGGCGTGGTGTTTGCCGTGTGCGCTTGGCGGTTCGGCTGGTCGCCCCAGTTGGGCGTTGCGTTGGTGGTGTCTGCGGCGCTGATCGCGCTGTCGGGCATCGACCTGCGCACGCAGCTCCTGCCCGACCAGATTACCTTGCCCCTGCTCTGGTTCGCCCTGCTTGCATCAGTGTCGGGTTGGACCCTGTCGCCGACGCAGGCCATCGTCGGCGCATCCGTCGGATACCTCAGTCTGTGGACCGTGTACTGGCTGTTCAAACTCGCAACCGGCAAGGAAGGCATGGGCTACGGCGACTTCAAGCTGCTCGCGGCGCTGGGGGCACTGGTAGGTCCGATGGGAGTGCTCCCGATCGTTTTGATCGCGTCGTTCGTCGGCGCGTTTGTCGGCATCGGGCAGATCGTGATCCAAGGTCGGGATCGCGCGGCACCGATTCCATTCGGCCCCTACCTTGCCGTCGCCGGACTCGTGCAGATCCTGTTCGGAAAGGCGCTGCTGTCGGGTTGGAACGCGTGGTTCGGGATCGGATGAGTCGATCGTTGCGAATCGGTCTGACTGGCGGGGTCGCCTCGGGCAAGAGTGCAGTGGCGGAACGATTGCTGGCTCGCGGCGTCCCCGTGCTGGATGCGGACCAGGTCGCCCGCGAACTCACCGAGCGCGGCTCGCCCGTGCTCGACGAAATCGTCCGCGCTTTCGGCGGCGACTTCCTGTCGGCCGATGGCACGCTCGACCGGCGTGCAGTGCGCGAACTCGTGTTCGACGATGCCGAAGCACGAAGGCGGCTGGAGGCGATCCTGCACCCGCGCATCCGTGCACTGCTCGAGGCACGCGCGGCGGCGGCGCGCGCGCCCTATGTCGTGATCGCGGTGCCGCTGCTGGCCGAGGTCGGCCGTTATCCGTGGCTCGATGCCGTGGTGGTGGTGGATGTGCCTCGCGCGCTGCAGCGGGAGCGCCTCCTGGTCCGCGACGGCGTCGACGACGCGCTGGCGGAACGCATGCTGGACGCGCAGGCGACGCGAGGGCAACGTCTCGCGATCGCCGACTACGTGATCGACAACGCCGGTTCGCTCACCGCCCTCGACGCCGCGGTCGACTCCTTGCATGCGCGGCTGATGGAGCGCGCTGCGTCGTCCGATCAGATGCCGCGAATTCCCGCCACGCCGAAGGCGCCCAGCGCGCGCACGTGAGCCATGTCACCGCGCCCGACGCCGCCGAGTGCAAAGACGGGCAGTGGGCAGGCGCGAACGATCGCGGCAAATCGTGCATCGCCCAGCGGCGTTGCGTCTTCATGAGTCGTGGTGGCACGCAGCGGCGACAGCGTGGCGTAATCCAGTGCAAGGCTCGCGGCGAGGGCCAGTTCTGCTTCGTCGTGGCAGGAAGCGCCGACCAGCATCGATCCGGTCGCGGGACGCCCGATGCACTCGCGCAGGGTCGCGGACGAAAGGTGCAGGCCATCAGCCTCGAGGCGCAGCGCGTCACCCGCACTACCGTTGAGCAACCAGCGCGCGCCGACGCTACGACAGCTTTCGCGAACAATGGCCGCTGCACGTCGCAACAGGTTGCCGTCTGCGCCGGGAAGACGGAGTTGCACGAGCCGCACGCCCGCATCCAGACGGCTGTCGAGACCCGTGGACCACGCAGACAGCCCCTGCTCCGAACCGAGTGCCGGGGTGATCCACATGACTTCTTCGAGTCGCAGCGCGGAACGTAGCGGCGCGTCCGCCGGCGGCATCGGGATCCCGTGCAGCGCATCGACGGCGACCCATTGCAGCGCCTGGCCCTGGCGGCCACGCGGTGTGCCTTCGAGCACGCGCGCGCGCCAGCCGTCGAGCAGGAGCATTCGACCGGACTCGCGCCAGCGCACGCAGTGCAGGCGCCGGCCGGGCGCGACTTCGACACCGAGTTCTTCCCTGAGCTCGCGCCGCAACGCGGCGGCAGAGTCCTCCCCGGCTTCCACCTTGCCGCCGGGGAATTCCCAGAGTCCGGGATGCTCGCCGAGAGGGCCCCGCTGGGTCAGCAAAACGCGTCCCGCGCCATCCTCGATCACGCCGGCGACGACGTGGAGTTCCGGAGGATCGAAGGTCGGGGTCATGTGTTCGGCTCGGCGCTCCCGGCGTTCAGCAGGAAGCGATGGAGGAACATCGAGTGGCGCCGACCCACATCCCGTGACTCGACACCGAACACATGTTCCTCAGCCGATCTGGCCGTGGCAGACCTTGAACTTCTTGCCCGAACCGCAGGGGCAAGGTTCGTTGCGACCGACCTTCGGCGCGCCACGAACGACCGGCGCTCCGCCAGCCAGGCGCGCTTCGTCCGCCTGCACGTCCAGGGCTTCGTCGATCACGCCGTAGTCGCCCGGAGTCTCGTGCTGGAACTGCATGTTGCGCTGCTGCTGCTCGAGCGCACGCTGCTGCTCCGCTTCCAGGGCACGCACCTCGTCCTCGGTCTGGAAGTGCACGCGCGCGAGCATCTTGATGAACTCGCCCTTGAAGCGTTCGATCATCGACGCGAACATCTCGAAAGACTCGCGCTTGTATTCCTGCTCCGGCTTCTTCTGCGCGAAGCCGCGCAGGTGGATGCCCTGCCGCAGGTAATCCATGCTGGCGAGGTGGTCCTTCCACTGCTGGTCGAGCACGCGCAGCATGAGCACGCGTTCCGCCGCGCGCATGAGTTCCGCACCGTAGCGCTCTTCCTTGTCGGCGAAATGCTTGTCGAGCGCGGCAACGGAAGCTTCGCGCAACGACTTCCAGTCCGGTTCCGCACTGTCCGAGAGGAACCCCTTCGGATCGAACGCGACCCCGAAGTCGGCCTCGAAAGCGCGCTTGAGGCCCTCGAGGTCCCACTGCTCGTCGACACTTTCCGCAGGAACGTAGGCGCCTACGAGGGCGTCGGCAGCATCGTGCCGGATGTCGGCGACGGTATCGGCCACGTCGCTCGCCTCGAGCAACTCGTCGCGCTGCTGGTAGACCACCTTGCGCTGGTCGTTGGCGACGTTGTCGTATTCGAGCAGGTGCTTGCGGATATCGAAGTTGTGCGCCTCCACTTTCCGCTGCGCGTTCTCGATCTGCTTGCTGATCGACCGGTGCTCGAGCGCGTCGTCTTCCTGCATGCCGAAGATCTTCATCCACTTGCCGACCCAGTCGCCGGCGAAGATGCGCATGAGGTTGTCTTC
>JBKJSW010000105.1:0-10396 GCA_046595765.1 Ahniellaceae bacterium | reverse complement strand
AGTGCTGGCTTTGCAAAGCGACGTCGTCCGGCCACGGGTCGCCACGTAATCCGCGGCTTTGGCTGCGTGCTGCGACAGGGGTGCGGCGAGAGACTGGTAAGCAAGCCACGCAGGGCGTAGAACGTCGCTAGACATCGCATGTGGACCCCAGCGCCGCCGGGTGTCGCCGCAGATGCGCAAGCAGGAGGACGTCATGTCTTTTCGTTGGTGGGCGCCAAGCATCGCTTCGTGGTTCGTCGCGGCAATCATGGTGTCGGCGAGTCCGGCCTCCTTCGCGAGCGAGTTCGATCTGCTGCTATTGAACGGTTTCGAGGAATGCGCGCTGGCCTACCCGGATGCCGACCTCGATACCTTCGGTTCGGCGTTCGGTGTTGCAAGTCGCTGCGATCCGCTCCCGGCCGGATTCGTGCGGAGAGGCGGTGACTGCTCGGATTTCAACAGTCAAATCAACATTGGCATTGTGGAAAATCAACCGGACGCCGCCTTTGACGATGAGAATTGCGACGGCGTCGATGGCAATGTCAACCTCGCCGTTTTCGTGAGTGTCGGCGGCGCGGCGGCGTTGCCATGCGGAACACGCGCGGCACCCTGCGCGCTCGCGATCGCGCCCGCCGCCGCTGTGGCTGCGGGCAAAGTGCAACTCTATCTAACGACCGGCAGTCACCAAGGCCCGCTCGATCTCTCGGGTGCAGGCGCGACGTTACGGGTTTTCGGCGGTTATTCCGATTTGTTTCGCGTACGGGCACCGGTGAGTGTGCAAGCTTCAACAGAAATTCTCGGTGCGCCGATTGCGGCAATTGGTGTGTACGCGGTGCAGGCTGGCAACGGCGCTTTGCTAAATCTTGCGGACCTGCGTCTCGTGTCACCGGGCGCCACGGGTCAAACGCCCGGCGGCGATGCGCACTCGAGCTACGGTGCGCGCGTGCTGGCCGGCGCGACGCTGACCGCTGCTCGTGTCGAGATCGTCGCGGGCAGCGGGGCACCCGGACCGACCGGTGCGGCGGGCTTGTCAGCCTCAGTGCTAAACGCGCAACCGTCCATGCACGGAAGCGTCGGCGGAAATGGCGAAGAGTTCGCGACGCAGTGCAATAACAGCCTTCGGGGAGCCGGCGGCCCGCGCGGAACGAACACGTGCCCCGACTCGCCCAGTACCCGCGACATGGATGCTGGCACAGGGGGAGCGGGCGGGACCATGGATACCGATTGCAGCGTCTTTGGCAGCAACTTCAATGCGCGTCCAGGTGACAACGGCTTGAATGCGGATTTCGCATCCGGTAGCAACGGTCAAGGCGGACTGGGTGGTTCGGGCGGTGATGCGTGCGGGCCAACGACCAACGGAGTCGCCGGCATCGCTGCCGATGGCATTCCTGGCAACGCGGCGCCGGGCTTCACCATCAACGGCGATCTGGTGATCGCGCGATCCGGAACAGGCGGCGGAACCGGTCTCAACGGCAGCGGTGGTGGAGGGGGAGGCGGTAGCGGTGGCTGCGACCAAGGTACAGACGCCTATGGTCCAGGCGGCGGCGGCGGTGGTGCGGGCGGGTGCGCCGCACGCCCCGCCGGCAGTGGTGGACGCGGCGGCGGAGCGAGCATCGGGATCTTTGTCGTCGGTGCGACTCTGACCACCAGCAACACGCGTATTGCCACTGGAGTGGGTGGCGCCGGAGGAACCGGGGGCACAGGCGGTACGGGACAGGCGCCGGGACTCGGGCAAGCGGGTGGCGCCAATCCGGGCACGGCCATCCCGGGCCGGGGCGGCGACGGCGCCCCCGGCGGGCACTCCGGCGGCGGCGGTGGAGGCACGGGTGGCAGCAGTTTCGGTGTGCTCGGCCTCAACGCTGTTTTCTCGGGCACGCCACCCGTCATCACGATCGGCACTCGCGGCGCCGGCGGGGCCGGCGGGGGAGCCGGGACGCCCGCGGCGACAGGTCAGGCGGGCAGCGACGGTGAGCAGGCCGCGCAACGCGTTTGTGCGGCGGCGGGCAATTGCTGATACCGGTTGAGTTCGAGCGCGGCACCGTCGATGCGGGTCGACCTATGCCGCGCTCCGGCGAGCCGGCGGCGCTGGCCGGGCGACGCGCACACGTTTTCGCTCAACTGGGGCGCGGTACTGTCAGCGCCGCGGCGCGCGCGGGTCAAGTGGCTGGCGGGTATAGCAATTGAAGGAAAGAGACGGGGGAGCATCCCTCCAGCGCTGTCAGCGCTTGAAAAGCCTGCAGGCACGTGGTGGCGTTGTTTTGGGATACTCGGCAAGTGTTCGCCAAGTCTTAGGGCTGGTATCAGCGCATGTGCAGCGCAGTCCGCGCGCACAAGAAATCCTCGACCACTTCCTGGGCGCGGACGCCGGCGCTGCGGAGCGGCGGATGGAAGGCCAGCAGCGTCCGCAAGTGTCGCGCTCGCAGGGTCAGAACAGCAGCGAGGCCATCTTGCGGCGGTAGCGGGAGACGAGGTCGGCGTCATCGATGACGAGGAAGGCATCGATGAGATCCTTGCGCGGCAAGCCGTCGGCATGGGCACGATCGATGCGCAGCATCTCGAGGAAATGTTCCAGCGCCGCCTCGTGATCGCCGCCCGCCAGCAGGCAAGCACCAAGTAGGTGACGCGCTTCGAGATCGGACGGTTCGCGCGCGACGCGAGCCGTCAGTTCCCCCGGCGGCGGCGCGCCCTCGACGATCTTGAGGAAACCGAGCATGGCCCGCGCCTTTCTCGCGCGATCGTCCATTGCCAGTGTGTCGGGGAGGCCATCGAGCAGGCGTTTCGCTTCGTCGAGTGCCCCGGTCTCGAGCAACGCCAGGGCAAGGTCAAGCTTGAGCGTGGACTGGTCGGGCTGTGTCGCGATCTGGGCGCGGAGCGCATCGATGCGAACAGCGGGAGGCAACGGTGCGGCCGGAACGGTGTCGGATAGCAGGCTTTCGACAGCCAGTGGCTCGATGCCATGTTGTGCCAGGAATTCGCGCAACTGCGCCTCCGGCAATGCGCCGGGGACACCGTCGACCGGTTGGCCACCCTTGCACAGCACCAGCGTCGGAATCGAACGCACCTGAAACGCTGCGGCGAGCTGCTGCTCGAGCTCCACGTCCACCTTGGCCAGCAGGAACGCCCCGTTGTACTCGGCCGCAAGCTTCTCGAGGAGAGGACCGAGTTGCTTGCAGGGGCCGCACCATTCCGCCCAGAAATCGATCAGCACCGGAGTGGTGAGCGAACGCTCCATCACGTCGGCCTGGAAGCTGGCGACCGTGGCATCGAAGATGAAGGCGGACTTCGCCGCGGGGGGAGCAATCGGATCGGGGATCATGGGCACTCCAGGCTGCGAACTCGGCAACATGAGGCCGAAACGATGCGACTCAAGCGGCCTTACTTGTAACGGAGCTTCATCGCGAGGATGCCACCCGACAGTCCGAGCGTGACGATGTTCGAGAGGATCATGGGCCACGACCGGAGCAGCATGCCGTAGGCGAACCAGAAGGCAATGCCGACGGTGAAAACAGAATACATCCCGAGCGAGATGCTCTTCGTGTCGCGCGACTGGAACGTCTTGATCGCCTGCGGCACGAAGGCGATGGTCGTGAGCGTCGCGGCCGTGAAGCCGACGACCTCGACACCAACGCTCACGGGCGCTTGTACACGGTGCCATCCTTCATCACGAAATCGACGCCGAGCACCGCTTTGATGTCCGCGACCGGATTGCCCGGCATCGCGACGACATCGGCACGCTGGCCGACCTCGATGGCGCCCTGGTCGGTGACGCCGAGCACCTCGGCGGCGCGGACGGTGGCGGCCTGCAGTGCTTCGGAAGGCGGCATGCCGGCCTCGACGAGGTACAGAAACTCGCGCGCATTGTCGCCGTGCGGGCCCACGCCCATGTCGGTGCCGAACGCCATCTTGACGCCCGCCTTGTAGGCGCGCGCGGCAGTGTTCTGAATCTGCGCCCCGATCATCTCGGCCTTCGGCCGCACGATCGCGGGGAAGTACCCGTCGATCTTCGCCTTGTCGGCCACGAAGCGCCCCGCGGAGATGGTGGGCACGTACCACGTCCCCTTCTGCTTCATGAGCCGCATGATCTCGTCGTCCATCATGGTGCCGTGCTCGATGCTGGTGACGCCGCCGATGATCGCGCGCCGCATGCCTTCTTTGCCGTGAGCGTGCGCCGCGACCCGATACCCGTAGTCGTTCGCAGTCTCGACGATCGCCCGGATTTCCTCGATCGTGAACTGCGGCGCGTCCGGGCTCTTCGCGTAGCTCAACACGCCGCCGGTCGCGGTGATCTTGATGACGTCGCTGCCATCCTTGTAACGCTGCCGCACGGCCTGGCGCGCCTCGGCGGGCGAGTTGATCACGCCTTCGGTCGGCCCCGGCGGCCCCAGCAGATGCGAGAGTTCGGCGTTGTAGCCGTTGGTGGGGTCGGCGTGCCCGCCGGTGGTCGCGATGGATTTGCCGGCGGCGAAGATGCGCGGTCCGCGCAGCATGCCCGCGTTGATCGCGTCGCGCAGGTGCGGCACCACTTCGCCGCCGAGGTCGCGCACCGTCGTGAAACCCGCCAGCAAGGTCTTTTCGGCGTAGCCGACGCTGCGGTAGGCGTAGTCGACCGGGTCTAGCCGGAATCCCTCCGAGTAGCTGTTCGGACTCGACTCGCTCGAGAGATGCACGTGCAGGTCGGTCCAGCCAGGCGTGCATGCATGACCGGACAGGTCGACCACTTCCGCGCCGTCAACCGCGGGACGGCCGGGGAGGATCTCGGCGATGCGCCCGTCACGCACGACGATGGTGCGCGCGTCGAGCATTCGACCATTGCGCGCATCGAACAGCCTTTCGCACTGCAGGGCAATCACGTTGGCGGCGAAGCTCGGCGCGACACAGGCCGCGAGTAGCGCAAGGGCAGGGGCTCGCATGGAGGCACCAGTTCGGGAACAGCGCGCGATGGTAGCCGTCCGCGACGGCGATTACGAAGACATGCGTTTGCAGGAGCGACAGCGGCCGGCGCCGCGGACCCCGATGGCGGCGCGAGATCTCGATTTTGCGGTCGCGACCGGGATCACTCGACGAGAATCCGGTACCTGCGCCGCGACCCCCTACACGCGGTCGTCGAGTCCCTTGACGCCGGCTTGGCGGGCGCAGTGCGCGCAGCAGTAAAAGATGCCGTCGTGTTCCGCGCCGTGCCCGATCACCTTGCAGCCGCAATGCGCGCAGCTCGGCGCCATCGCATGGATGGCGCACTCGAAGCTGTCGAAGGTGCCCGTCTGGTTGCCGAGCGTGATGGTGAGGGCTTTGTCGTAGGTATTGCCGCAGGTGTCGCAACGCGCCATGGCGATTCTCCGGAAGGGTGTCGGGGCACGCTAATCCCGGGCTGCTGAACCGGGGGCAGGGCACGCAACGCCGCGTGGACTCCGGGAAGGAAGGTACCGGGCGGGAAGGTCAGGTTGCTCGAGCTTCCGCCGCTTTGCTGCGCTGCGGTACGCTGGTCGCCACGCCCGAACCCCAGGATCCCGTGTCCTCCGAGCCCGCCGTCTACGACCCGCACGCGATCGAAACCTCAGCGCAGGCATATTGGGAGCGCACCCGAGCCTTCGAAGTGGTCGAGGACGCGACGCGCCCGAAGTTTTACTGCCTGTCGATGCTGCCGTATCCATCGGGTGCGCTGCATATGGGCCACGTGCGCAACTACACGATCGGCGACGTGATCGCGCGCTACCAGCGCATGCTTGGCAAGAACGTCCTGCAGCCGATGGCCTGGGACGCGTTCGGCCTGCCGGCTGAAAACGCGGCGATCAAGAACAACACGGCACCGGCACGCTGGACGTACGCCAACATCGAGCACATGCGCACGCAGCTGAAGTCCATGGGCTACGCCATCGACTGGTCGCGCGAGTTCGCGACGTGCCGGCCCGAGTACTACGTGCACGAGCAGCGCATGTTCGTGCGACTGTTCGAGAAGGGTCTCGTCTACCGCAAGAACGCGGTCGTCAATTTCGATCCGGTCGACCAGACGGTGCTGGCCAACGAGCAGGTGACCGACGGCCGCGGCTGGCGTTCGGGTGCCCTGGTGGAGAAGCGCGAGATCGCGCAGTGGTTCCTCCGGATCACCGCGTACGCCGAAGAACTGCTGACGGGACTCGATGAACTGCCGGGCTGGCCGGATGCGGTCAAGACCATGCAGCGCAACTGGATCGGGCGCAGCGAAGGCATCGAATTCGCCTTCGACGTGGAGGACAGCGCCGAGCCGCTGCGCGTGTTCACCACGCGGCCCGACACCCTCATGGGCGTCACCTTCGTGACGATCGCGCCCGAGCACCCACTGGCGCAGCGTGCCGGCGCCGCCGACACCGAACTTGCCGAACGCATTGCCGCGCTCAAGCAGGGCGGCGTGTCGGAGGCGGAGCGCGAGACGCAGGAGAAGCGCGGAGTCGACATCGGCGTCAGCGCGATCCATCCCGTCAGCGGTGAAAAGCTGCCCGTGTTCGCGGCCAATTTCGTGCTGATGAACTATGGCACTGGCGCCGTCATGGGCGTGCCCGGCCACGACCAGCGCGACTGGGAATTCGCGCAGGCCTATGCGCTGCCGGTCAGGATGGTGATCGTGCCGCTCGAGGTCCGTGATGCGCTCGCAGAGATCCGGCACCACGTCGACGCGCACGACGATCCCATGAACAGCGCGCTCGGCGGCGCTGGCGCGATCGATGTCATCGACACGGGGGCGGCAGTGCAGGTCGTGACCGAGTTCGAGAATGCGATCGCGGAGTCGGCCGCATTCACCGAACGGGGCTGGCTGGTGAATTCCGGAGAACTCGACGGCCTCGACCACCAGGGCGCATTCGACGTGCTCGCAGAACGCTTCGAGCGCGAAGGTCGTGGTTCGCGGCAGGTGAACTTCCGGCTACGCGACTGGGGCGTGTCGCGCCAGCGCTACTGGGGTTGCCCGATTCCGATGGTGCTTTGCAGCCTATGCGGCGACGTGCCCGTTCCCGAAGACCAGCTGCCGATCGTGCTGCCGGAGGATGTTGCGTTCTCTGGCGTGCAATCGCCTATCAAGGCCGACCCCGAATGGCGCCGGACGACGTGCCCCCGCTGCGGCGGCTCCGCGGAACGCGAGACCGACACCTTTGACACCTTCATGGAGTCGAGCTGGTACTACGCGCGCTACACGTCGCCCGGCGCGACCGACATGGTCGATGGGCGCGCGAACTACTGGTTGCCGGTGGATCACTACATCGGTGGCATCGAACACGCGATCCTGCACCTGCTGTATTTCCGTTTCTACCATCGCCTCATGCGCGACGCCGGCATGGTCGCGGGCGACGAGCCCGCCACCAACCTGCTCTGCCAGGGCATGGTCATTGCCGAGACGTTCTATCGCGAGGTGGAAGTGCCCGCGACGGGCACAGGCGAGGCCGTCATCGACCGCATCTGGGTCAATCCCGCCGATGTCGACATCGTGCGCGACGAACGCGGCCGGGTCACCGGCGCAACCGCGCGCAGCGACGGCTCGCCGATGGTGATCGGCGGCATCGAGAAGATGTCGAAGTCGAAGAACAACGGCGTCGACCCGCAGGCCATGGTCGGGAAGTTCGGCGCGGATACCGTTCGACTGTTCTCCATGTTCGCGGCGCCACCGGAATACAGCCTCGAGTGGAGCGAGGCGGGTGTCGAAGGCATGAGCCGGTTCCTGCGTCGCTTCTGGAAGGAAGCGCAGGTGACATTGCTGGCGGCGGCGACATCGATCGACGATCCTGCGGTGGTGGCATCGCACGCTGCGCTGCTGGCGGATGACGGTCGTCAACTGCGGCGGCAACTGCACGAGACGATCCAGAAAGTCGGCGATGACTACGGACGCCGCCTGAGTTACAACACCGTGATCGCGGCCCTGATGGAGCTGCTCAACGCCGTGACCCGCTATCGCGGCACCGGCGCCGCCGCGACGGCACTGCGCTTCGAGGCGTTGCGCGCGATGACGCTCATGCTCAATCCCATCACTCCGCATTTCTCGCATGCCTTGTGGCAGTCGCTCGGCCACGCCGAGACCCTGGTGGACGCGCAGCCATTTCCAGTCGCGGACCCCGCGGCCTTGATCCGCTCGACGCTGACGCTCGCGGTGCAGGTCAACGGCAGGTTGCGCGGCACGCTCGAGGTGGCGGTCGATGCTTCCCGCGAGGCGATCGAGCGGTTGGCGCTCGGCGATGCCCAGGTCCGGCGACACCTCGAAGGGCTCGAAGTGCGCAAGGTGATCGTCGTGCCCGGCAAGATCGTGAACATCGTGGCCGGTTGAAACAGGCTTCCCGGCCGTCCTGCGTCCGGGATGGAGCGGGCCGGTTTTGCGGTAGCCTCGCCGACCTGCGCGCATCGCACTGCTTCCGGAATCCCGACCGACATGAACCGCATCCTGAGATCGACATTGCTCGTGAGCCTCGCGTTGGGCCTGGCTGCCTGCGGGTTCCAGCTGCGCAGGGAACTGGCGCTGCCGCCTGCCCTCGAAACGCTGCGTCTCGACGTCGCCGATCCGTTCTCGCCCCTCGAGCGCGACCTCGCCGCTGCGCTGGAACGTTCCGGTGCGACGATCACCAGGCGCCCCGAAGCGCCGCGTATCTCGATCCCTGTGAACACGCTGGCCACGCTGGTGCAGAGCATCGGCGATGCGGCGCGTGTCACCGAGTACGTCGTGCGCTATCGCGTCGAACTGCAGGTGTTCGCCGCCGACGGCAGCGAACTGCTGCCGCGCAGCGTCATCGAACTCGACCGCGATTTCGCCTACGACGAGACGCAGGCGCTGGGCGCCGCGGCCGAGGAGGACCTGCTGCGCAAGGAGCTGCAACGCGAGATGGTGCGTGAGATCCTGCGCCGAATCGCGCTGATCAAGTAGCGCGGCGTGGCGATTCGTCTCGAACAGCTGCCCGCGCACCTCGCCGGTAGCACGCTGGCGCCTGTGTACCTGATAGCGGGTGCCGAACCCCTGTTCGCGATCGAGGCCACCGATGCGGTGCGCGCACGGGCGCGCGAACTCGGCTTCGACGAACGCGAGGTACTTGACGCCGCCGCCACCGGCTTCGACTGGAACGAACTGGCGCGCCACGGGGCCAGCCTGTCCCTGTTCGCGCAACGTCGCATCATCGAGTTGCGGCTGCCGACCGGGAAGCCGGGCAAAGAAGGTGCGGCCGCGATCCTGGAATGGTGCGCGCGCCCGCCACCCGACACCTTGCTACTGGTCTCGACCACGGAATGGAGCCGCAAGCATGAAGGCGCCTGGGTCGCCGCGATCGAGCGCATCGGTGTGGTGCTGCCGCTGTGGCCGCTCGCCGTGTCACAGCTGCCCGCCTGGGTGCGTGAACGTGCCGCCCTCCACAAGCTGCGCCTGGACTTCGATGCCTGCCTGATGCTGGTTGCGCGTATCGAAGGCAATCTCCTCGCGGCCGCACAGGAAGTGTCCAAGCTCGCACTGCTCGCGGCAGAGCGCGTCGCGCGCCTGGGCGAGAACAATCCCGGAATCCTGCGCATCGACGCGGCCACGCTCGACGAACTCGTCGCCGATCATGCGCGCTTCGAAGTCTTCGGCCTTGCCGATGCGGCGCTTGCCGGCGATGGCGTGCGTTCGTTGCGGATGCTGGCCGGCCTTGCGGCGGAGGGCCAGCATGCGGCCGAGCTGATCGGCGGTCTGGTGTACCAGTTCGGCACCTTGTTGCGCGTGGCGCAAAGCGTCGATGCCGGCAAGCCGGTGGCCACTGCGTTGCGCGCGGAACGGCTGTGGCAATCGCGCGAGGCGGGCTTTCGCGCGGCACTCTCGCGTGGCAACGCGGACTTCTGGGAAGCGCGACTGGCCGAGCTCGGACGCATCGATGCGATCGCGAAGGGTCGCGGCGAGGGCGACGCGATGCGCGAGCTCGAGCGCTGGCTGGTCCGCGGCTGCGTGCCGGCGTCCGCGCCCGCGCTGGCGATGGCGGCGGCGTGACTTCGCGACCGCTCGCGCTGCTCGGCGGGAGCTTCGATCCAGTGCACCATGGTCACTTGCGGATGGCGCTGGAGGCCGCGCAGGCGCTCGATGCCGACGTGTGCCTGTTGCCGAGCGGCACCCCGCCGCATCGCAGCGCGCCCCGCGCTTCACCCACCCAGCGCATCGAGATGATCGGGCTTGCGCTGGCGGGACAGCAGCGTATCGCGTGCGATGCTCGCGAATCGGGCAGGGCAGGACCCAACTACAGCATCGACACGCTGCGCGAGGTGCGCGCGGAGGTGGGTGACGAGCGCCCGCTCGTGTTGCTGATGGGGATCGACCAGTTCGCCGGACTCGACACCTGGCACGACTGGCAGGCGCTGTTCCGGTTCGCGCACGTCGGAATCCTTCACCGTGCCGGGGTGGTCGTGACGACTTCCACGGCTGTCGAGGAATTCATCGACGGTCGCTTCGTTGCAG
>JBKJSW010000349.1:0-3004 GCA_046595765.1 Ahniellaceae bacterium | reverse complement strand
GGTTGCGCTGGTATGGTGCGCGCCGCTCGATGCTGCTTGCGGAACGCAGGCGCACGAATTTGCCGCAGGACGCTGAACGCACGCGCCGCGGAGTGGTTGGAACCGGTCCGGTTCATTTGTGTCGCTTGGGACAAGGATCCCTGCGATTCCCAAAGGTATTGCCGCTTCCACACTTGGCGCGGCGCTGTCGAAAGCCTCCGATCTGCGATCCGCGCTGAAGTAAGGGCTGCTTGTGCCGGGACGGCACAGCCCTTGCGAGGGCAACGGACGACGCCGGTCGCACGGAACATCCCATTGAAATTGTCCCTGTTGCTCTGGCTCGGATCGGTATTGCCGCAACCGCACGCCGATCAGGTGTGCCTGGCAACCACTGTCTATCTCGAATCACGCGATCAGCCCCTGCGTGGCCAGCAAGCGGTCGCGGAAGTGGTGTTGCGCCGCGTCGAACGCGGCACCTGGGGCAGCGATGTCTGCGCGGTCGTCACGCAGCGCAAGCAGTTCGCGCCGGCTTACACCTCCCCGAATTTCCAGGTCAAAAATCAGGCGGCGTGGGACCGTGCCTGGAAAGTCGCGGAGGACACCCGCGAGGAATGGCAACGGCCGCTACGCGAGCGTTCACTGGTGGTACCGGGCGCCGATCACTTCTACGCTTTCAACCTCGTGCGTCCGTCGTGGAGCGACGGGCATGAGGTAGCGAAAATCGGCGGCCATTCGTTCCTGCGTCTCGCGAACTGAGGCAGTCGATCGGCGGCGGCGACGTAGAGCCGGACCTCCGTCGCCGGATCGCTACGCGAATCGCGCCCTCGTCATGAAGCGCACCTGCCGGTGAGTTAGTCTCGCCACATGCGCAACAGCGATTCAATCGAGAGTCTTGCCGACGTGCAGCGTCTGCTGCTGCCCGACTCGCCGCAGATCCGCGGCATTGAATACGCCGTGCACTACCAGCCCGCGGATATCGCCGCCGGCGACTACTACGACCTCATGGACTTGTCGCACCTGGTTGAACCGGGGGTGGACTCGACGCTCGATGCGTGGGGTCTGATCGTCGGCGACGTGTCGGGGCATGGACCTGCGGCGGCGATGGAAGCCGTGCAATTCGACGCGATCCTGCGCACCTATCGCGGCGACGAACCCCCTGGTGGTCCCGCAGGGGCGCTGACTTACGCGAACCGCTATTTCTTCTCGCGCCGGCCACGACGGCACTTTTTGACAGCCTTCAGCGCACTCTGCGAACCCGGCCGGAATCTGCTGACATTCGTGTCGGCCGGCCATCCGCCCGCTTTCCGCCGGCGCGGGACAGCCGTACGCCGCATCGGCGAGAATGGAGATATTCCACTCGGCGTGCTGCGCGAACATTCCTACACCAATGAATCCATCGAGGTGATGACAGGCGACGTGATCGTCGCATACACCGATGGACTGATAGAGGCGACCGACTCGCAGGGCGAGGCGTTTGGCATTGATAGGGTCGCCACCATCATTGCGGACGCACCGCCGCACGCCGCTGCAATCATGCAGGCACTACGAGACGCATTGATCGCGCACCAGGGGCAGCCGATCGGGCGTGACGATCAGACCATCCTGGCGATCCAGCAGCTGCAAGCAGCTGGCGTGCAAGAGGCATGTGACGCGGCCTGACCTACCCGCGAACGCGATCCAACGTGTCAAAGGCTTCGTGCAATCGCTCGGGCGGCAAACCGTACAACTCGGTGTAGCTGCATTTCAGGCACATGAGCGTGGTAAAGGCGGCTCGATTGACGTCAAACACGGCAGCCATTGCCGACGCCGACGAGAACGACTCGGCGACCTCAGCCTCGCGATGTCCGCACTTCGCGCAGACGAAACGGCCTTTCAGTTTTTCGACGCTCAAGACCGTGTTCCGATCGGAGTGTAGGCGCGCTCGTCGGGGCCTGTGTAATTCGCGCTCGGCCGAATAATCTTGCCATCCTCGCGCTGCTCGATCACGTGCGCGCACCATCCCGTGGTGCGCGAGATGACGAACAGCGGCGTGAACAGCGCAGTGGGAACGCCGAGCATGTGGTAGCTCGAAGCCGAGTACCAGTCGAGGTTGGGAAACATGCGCTTGGAGTCCCACATGAGGGTTTCGATGCGTGCGGACACCTCGAACAGGTTCGGATTGCCGCCCGCGCTGGTCAGCTCGCGCGAGATTTCCTTGATGATGGGATTGCGCGGATCGCCGATGGTGTAGACCGGGTGGCCGAAGCCGATCACGATTTCCTTGCGCTCAAGGCGCGCGCGGATATCCTCTTCGGCGAGGTCGGCGCTGGCATAGCGGCCGATGATGTCCATCGCGACTTCGTTCGCACCGCCATGCTTGGGTCCGCGCAGTGCCCCGATCGCCGCGGTGACCGCGGAAAACATGTCGGCGCCGGTGCCGGCAACCACGCGGGCCGCGAACGTGCTCGCGTTGAATTCGTGTTCCGCATACAGGATCAGCGATCGATCAAGCGCACGCACGTGCAGCGGACTGGCCTGCTCGCCATGCAGGAGATGCAGGAAATGCGCCGCCACCGATTCGTCGTCCGTTTCGGTGTCGATGCGGCGACCATTGCGGGTGAAATGCCACCAGTACAGCAACATGGAACCGAAGCTTGCGGTGAGGCGGTCGGCAATGTCGCGCGCCTCGGCATCAGGGTGACCTTCGCGCTCGGGCAGCAGCGCGCCGAGCATCGAGCAACCGGTGCGCAGCACGTCCATCGGGTGTGCATTCGCGGGCAGCAACTCGAGGGCGTCCTGTACCAGCGCCGGCAAGCCGCGCAGGCGCCGCAACTTGGTCCTGTACGCGGCCAGTTGCGAGGCACTCGGCAGGTTGCCGTGCACCAGCAGGTGGGCGACTTCCTCGAAAGTTGACTGGTTTGCGAGATCGGCGATGTCGTAGCCGCGGTAATGCAGGTCGTTGCCGGTGCGGCCAACGGTGCAAATCGCCGTGTTGCCCGCAGTGGTGCCGCTGAGCGCGACGGATTTCTTCGGCTTCGGCAGCGTG
>JBKJSW010000343.1:0-3022 GCA_046595765.1 Ahniellaceae bacterium | reverse complement strand
CGTCGCGACGCGAATGCCGAAGCGCGCCAACTCGCGCGCCATCGGCAAAGTCATGCCCACTACGCCGCCCTTCGACGCGGAGTACGCAGCCTGGCCGATCTGGCCGTCGTACGCCGCAATGCTCGCGGTGTTGACGATGACACCGCGCTCGCCGTCTTCGCCTGCATCGTTGTACTGCATGAGGTTGGCGCAGGCCTTGGCGACGTTGAAGCTGCCCACCAGGTTGACCAGCACGGTGTTGCGAAACTGCGCCAGCGGCATCGGCGATTCCTTGCCGAGCATGCGCCCGGCGCCGAGGATGCCGGCGCAGTTGATCGCGACATTCAAGCCGCCCATCGAATCGCGTGCGGCCGCAACCTGCGCCGCCACCGAGTCCTCATCGGTGACGTCGGTGCGGAAGTACCGCGCGTTGACTTCGCCGAGTCCCGCGACCGCAGTCGCACCTTTGTCGTCGTTCACATCGAACAAGGCGACAAGGCCGCCATTCGCGACGATGTGCTGCGCGACCCCGAGCCCGAGGCCCGATACGCCACCCGTGATTACCGCTCGCACCGATTCAAGCTGCATGGCGTTGCGCCTTCAACCAAACCCGATATTTTACTAGTGTTTCCCTTCTCCCTACGGAAGAGGGTGGCGCGGAGTGCCGGATGAGGGGCGCGACTGGCCTCAAATCTGATCGCCCGAAAACAGAATCTGATTATTGGAGAGGTAACTTGATCCATCCCGCAAGCTCTGCCCCTCACCCCTACCCCTCTCCCGGGGGGAGAGGGGTTCCACAACACTACAACTCGCGCAGGTAGAAGATGTCGCAGCCGCCATGCCCGGTGGCGCCGAGCGGGGACGCGATGCGCGCGAAACCGTTGCGTTCGTAGAGCCGCATCGCCGCGTCCATTCCGCACAGCGTCTCGAGGTAGCAACGGCGGAAGCCGAATCCGCGCGCGACATCGAGACTGCGCTCGATCACCTGCTGCCCGGCGCCGAGGCCGCGCAGTTCCGGCAGGAAATACATCTTGCGCAGCTCGCAGGTGTCCTCCTCGCCGCCGATGAGCGGCGCCACGCCGCCGCCGCCTGCCACGACGCCGTCGCGCTCCACCACGAAATACGCAGCGCGCGGGATTGCGTAGGCGCGCTGCATGAAGTCGACCTCGGGATCGTTGATCGCGAAGCCGTCGCCAACCGCGCCGAACTCGGGCATCACGCTGCGGATGATCGTCGCGATCGCGACGTCGTCGCGCTGTTCGATCGGACGGATGGTCAATCCGCGCGGGCCGGCGTTCATGCGCCCACCGACGCGACGGTGACCTTGCTGCCGCTGCGGCGTCCCAGCAGCGCGCTCAACCAGACGCCGGTCTCCACCAGGGCGAGCAGGTCGACCCCGGTCGCGATGCCCATCCCTTCGAGCATGTACACCACGTCCTCCGTCGCGACATTCCCGGACGCGCCGCGCGCGTACGGACAGCCGCCGGTGCCCGAGACGGAGGAGTCGACCACGGTGACTCCCGATTCGACGCAGGCCAGCACGTTGGCCAGAGCCTGTCCCCGCGTGTCATGGAAATGCACCGCGAGCGCGCTCATCGGCACTTGCGCGGCGACTGCTTCAAGCATGTCGCGCGCCTGGTGCGGTGTACCGACACCAATGGTGTCGCCCAGCGAGATCTCGTAGCAACCCATCTCATAGAGCGCGCGGGCCACGCGCACGACGGCCGCGACTGGCACTTCGCCCTGGTAAGGGCAGCCGAGCACAGTCGAGACGTAACCGCGCACCGGGACGCCGTCCTGTCGCGCCTGCTCAAGGACCGGCTCGAATCGCAACAGCGACTCGGCGATGGACGCGTTGATGTTCTTCTGGTTGAAGGCCTCCGAGGCCGCGGTGAACACCGCGATCTCCTCGACGCCGACTGCGCGCGCGCGCGCGTAGCCCTGTTCGTTGGGGACCAGCACCGGGTAGCGAACGCCCGGTTGCCTGCGCAGGCCCGCGTAGACCTCCGCCGCATCGGCCATCTGCGGCACCCACTTCGGGCTGACGAAACTCGTCGCCTCGATGGTGAGCAGGCCCGCGGCCCCCAGGCGATCGATCAATTCGATTTTGTGGGCGGTGGAAACCGGCGTCGACTCGTTCTGCAAACCATCGCGCGGACCCACTTCGACGATGCGGACGGCGGAAGGCAAGGTGCTCATGGCGTCGAGATGCGTGCGCAGCGCGCGCGAATCAAGTGGGCTCGGCCAGGCGCACCAGCACCGCGTCCGCTTCGACGAAGTCGCCGACGGCTGCGCCTATCGTCTCGACGCGTCCGGCGCGTGGAGACTTCAACGCCAGCTCCATCTTCATCGCCTCCATCACCAGCAGTTCCTGGCCGAGCGCCACCTCTTCGCCGACCGCGACTCGCAGCAACACCACGCGACCGGGCATCGGCGCCACCACCGCGTTGCCGCCCCCGGACGCTTCAGCGGTGCCGTGCTGGTACGCCGGCAGCTGCTGCACTCGGTGGCGTCGCGTGCCGTCGTGCAGGACGATCGTGTCGTCGAAAGCATGCACGCGCCAGCGCGCGGCACTGCCGTCGATACGGGCGCTCAGCCAGTTGCCGTCGAGGCGCGCACCTTCGATCACCGCAGTCGCATTGTCCGCGCTGACGCGGGTCGAGCCGGCATCGATGGCGAGCGACAGGTCATGGCGTTGGCCGCGCCAACTGAGACTCAGTCGCCGCGGATCGTCGTGGCCGACGCGCCAGCCGTCGGCAATGCCCCAGGGCGAACCAGGGTCGTCGCTCGACGACGCCGGGGCCGCCTCCGTCAGCAGCGCCACCGCCGCCGCCGCGGCCAGCACGCGCATGCGATCGTCGATGCCAATCGCGCACGCGTCGTCGTCTACCCCGATGAACTCTTGCAGGTGGCGATCGAGGTAGCTGGTGTCGATCCGGCCCTCGACGATGGCGGGATGGCGGATAAGCCGTTCGAGGAACACGAGGTTGGTCTTTGGCCCGACGACTTCGCTCGCCGCCAGCGCCTCGGCCATCCGCGCGAG
>JBKJSW010000264.1:0-2920 GCA_046595765.1 Ahniellaceae bacterium | reverse complement strand
GTTCCCGGCATGTGGGGCGATCCCGACGGCAACGGCGTGCATGGCCTCAATGAACGCATGGAGGCGCGCTCGCTGTACGTCGGGCGTGATTATCTGACTGATCTGGTGAAGGCTTATGCCGGCGGTGAGTAGAAGTCACGGTCGTCCCGACGAAAGTCGGGACATCCAGCGAGTTCGACAGCGCGACGCGCGCGGTCAATTGAGCGCGAGCGCGTTCCTGGAACCCGTTAAAGCCTGATCAGCGCGAAGGAAGCCGACGCCGATGGGCTGAAGGGCGTGCGCGGAGGTCGACCACGCGATGGCAAGCGCTTTTCGCTGTCAATTTCGAACGGGCGCAGCACGACCACGAAAGAAGCGACCATGGCCGAGGCATCGGCGACATGCAACACCCTGGAAGGTCGACACGATTCGCGGAAGCCAACGGAATGCGGAGAGTATCGATGTCCGTTCAAACCATTTCTCGGTAGCGCGCATCTGTCCCGTACCACTGGAGATTGTCGATGCGCCGATTCCTTTCGATCCTGGTCCTCGTCGCAACCGCTGGCGCCGCGCCCTCCGCGCGCGCCAATGAGGCGGCGCAATCCATGCGCTACGAGGCAGAGTTCGCACAGGTACTCGCAGCGCCGGACAACGCTTCCGATTATTACGGGCGCCTTGAGCAGGCGCGGGCCGAGTTGCTCGCGAAGCATTGGAAGGTCGCCCGCACGCTGTTTGCGCAATTGGTGATCGACTATCCGCTCGACCGCGAAACCTGGACCGGGCTCGCGACGGCCGAGCGCGAGCTGGGCAGGCACGAAGCGTCTATCGCAGCCTATCTCCGCTCGATTGCGCTCATCGGTCCGGTTCCCGGCAGCGCGCGTTACTGGATCGCGGTGCAACAGGCAAAACTCGGCGACAAAGAGGCCGCGTTTGCCACGTTGCAAACCATGATCGCTGACGACCATGAACTCGACCGTCCCGGATTGCTGGCGGATCCCGCATTTGAATCGCTCCACGACGACGCGCGCTGGAGCACCTTGGCGGCACCTTCGTCGGCAACGAAAGATCGGGTGGCCGGTTGGAACGGTGATCTCGACTGGCTGCTGGCCGAGGCGCGCCGACTGATACCCGCGTACCGCGACGCGGTGTTGCCTGCGCCCACGCGCGCCGCCGCGGAGGCGCTGCGCGTCGACTTACCAAAGCTTTCTGATGCAGAGGTGTATGCGCGGCTCGCGCAACTGCTCGGCACACTCGATCTTGGCCACACGATGCTCTGGGGCGCGGGGCCCGACGGCCCTGCCGCCGGCACACGCCTGCAATTCAGCTGGCTGCCGGTGTTGCTCTATGCATTTCCCGAAGGACTGTTCGTGGTGCATGCAGACGACGCACACCGTGCCTTGATCGGACGCCGTGTGGAAGCAATTGACGGCGTGGACGCCAAGTCGGTGTTCGATGCAGTTGCGTCCGCGACGAGCTTCGCCTCTCCCGCGGAGGCCTTGTGGACGGTGCCGGTGCGTACCTCCGACATGTTGCTCCTGCATGGCCTTGGTATTGCAAAGGCAGCTGACCATGCGATGTTGACTCTCATCGATGGCAACGGCGCGCGCGCAGACGTCAACCTCGTCGCCGGCGCATGGAACCCGCGCGCGAAATTGCCCACGCCACCCGACGTCGAGGCACCGCTGTTCCTCGGCCGTGCCGGGGAAGCGCACTGGGCCGAGTTCTGGCCGCAGCACTCGACGACCTACGTGCAGTTCAACCAGGTCGCGCCCGACCCGGACGAAGACTTGCCGACGTTTGGCAAACGCCTGCGCAAGATGCTCACGGACAATGCATCGCGCAACGTCATCATTGACCTGCGCCACAACAATGGGGGCAACACCTTCACCTACATGGAGTTGCTGCGCACGATGACCGCATTTTCGGTCGAAGAGGGGCACCACGTATACGCGGTGATCGGGCGCAGCGTTTACTCTGCTGCAGCGAACTTCTCGACCGAGCTTGAGCGACTTGCGAAGCCGGTGTTCGTGGGTGAACCAACCGCGGCAACCGGCAATCAGGATGGCGATGAGGCGAATATCCTGTTGCCGTGGAGTGGAATAAGCGCGACGGTATCCGGCGTGCGCTGGCAGTTGAGCCACCCATGGGACCGCCGTGTCTCGATCGTGCCGCAGGTGCCGATGACGATGACAGCCGCCGATTACTTCGCGGGACGTGATCCCGTGCTCGAAACGGTCAAGGCGATGATTGCCCGCGAAGATCCGACGCGAGGACCGTAAAAAAGTCCAGATGTCCGTATCGCGCGCGGGTCACCGGCAGTTGCCGCGGCACCTCGGACCGTTGCGGTCGCTGCCCGACCTGGTGCGACCCGTCGACAACCAGTGCCGACGCAAGCGATACATGCTTTGCGGGCGGCGAGGCCGGTCGTTCAAAACTCGACTTCCACACCTCCTCGCACGAAATTCTCTTCGGTCTCGTCGAAGCTATGCGAATAGCCAAACTTGACGGTGACGTCGTGAGGAAAAATGAAGGCCACCTGGGGAATGAGGGAAACCTCATGAGCCTCCGGCGCATATTGCAACTCCGCTCCCACGCGGAAGCGCGGCGAAAGGTCATAGCGCGTACCGACCGCCATCTCGAATTCAGAGTCGCGGATGGGCTGAAGTATCAGTTCTTCCGTGAGATTGAGCGTCACGTTCATCGCTCCGAAATCCTTGGAGAGAATGAGCCGCGGCGCGATTCCAAAAACATCCGAATTTTCCCAGAATACTTCTGCGGAAAGTGCAACGTCGACCGGCAGGCGCCCTTCATCGAAGAATCGATAGCGGGATTCGATGTGCAGGTTGTCGAAGTCGAGCGACTCGCCGGAATCAGCTTCGAAACTGGTGCGCGCGTCGATCATCCAGCGATCGGTGATCCCGTACTCGAAAGCAAAAGTATG
>JBKJSW010000210.1:0-4796 GCA_046595765.1 Ahniellaceae bacterium | reverse complement strand
CTGCGCGAGAGATACTTCAGCTTGAGCGACAGCAGTTGGCGTCGCGCCGGCCCGGGTACGAATTCGCTGCCGATGAGCTTCGGCCACCGCTTGCGTGCGGCCAGGTAGCAATGGCTGACCTGTTCCGTCAGGTAAGGCGGCGGAGCGCCTGCCGACATGCGCTCGGAAAGGAGATGCGCGCCGAAGCGCTGGCGCGCGGATTGTCGGCACGCGGGGCAATGCAGGGTCTCGCGCCAGCTCAGGCCACCGCTGGCCTCATGTTGCGGCTTCATCTCCAGCAGGCGCTCGCGCGAGCAGGACCAGCAAAACGCGGGCAGGGCCGACGCTCCGCGCGCGAGCATTTTCTGTTCCATGCGCACGCGCTCTGCCTGTCCGGCCAAGAAGGCAGACCCGAGGTAGGCCTCGAGGGATTCGAATCGTTCGGTCAGCATGGGTCCACGGGCGGGTTCGGCGCGCTACGCTGGCGCATTGTTCCACGACCCGCGCGCGCATCGTTGGCGGCGGCGAGCGCTGCCGACCTGCGAGCTGGCATCAACGATTTCGAGGTGAGCCGTGGCTGAGCAGCGAAGCTACGATCGTGCCGCGCAACAACTGAAGGTACTGAGCCAGGCGCTGGATTCCGGGCGCCTCGGCCCGGTGCGCCGGCTGGTCAACACGCTCGAGCCGGCAGAGATCGGCAACCTGCTCGAATCCCTGCCGCTGGCCAAGCGCCTGGTGGTGTGGGGCCTGGTGGATCCGGAGGACGACGGCGAAGTGCTGGTGCACGTCGGTGACGAGGTGCGCGAGAGCCTCATCCAGGACATGGATGCGGAGGAACTCCGGAACGCGGCCGAATCGCTCGACATCGACGACCTCGCCGACCTGGTCGACGACCTGCCGCCGCACCTCATCGATGAAGTGCTGAAGTCGATGGACCGCACCGACCGCGAGCGGCTCGAGCAGGTGCTTTCGTACGACGAGGACAGCGCCGGGCGACTGATGAACCCCGACGTCGTCACCGTGCGCGGCGACGTCACCATCGATGTGGTGCTGCGCTACCTGCGCCTGCGCGGCGAAATGCCCGAGCACACCGACCACCTCTACGTCGTGAGCCGGCGCCGGCAGTACCTCGGCCGCATCTCCCTGACCACGTTACTGACCGCCGACATCGAGACGCCGGTCAATGCGCTGCTGGACGATTCGCAGCCGGCCATGCACGCCGACGAACCTGCCGCGACGGTGGCACGGCAGTTCGCCGACCACGACTGGTTGTCGGCACCGGTGGTCGACGCGAGCAACGTGCTGCTCGGACGCATCACGGTCGACGACGTGATCGACCTCATCCGCGAGCAGGCCGAGCACCAGGCAATGAGCGCAGTCGGCCTCGACGAGGACGAGGATCTGTTCGCGCCGGTTGCACGCGCGTCGCGCCGGCGCATCATCTGGCTCGGCGTCAACCTGGTGACGGCGTTTCTCGCGGCTGCGGTCATTGGCCGCTTCGAGGCGACGCTCGAAGCGATCGTGGCGCTGGCGGTGCTGATGCCAATCGTCGCGAGCATGGGCGGCGTCGCCGGCACGCAGACGCTCACCCTCATGGTGCGCGGCCTCGCGCTCAGCCAGGTCGGTTTCGGCAACCTGCGCGCATTGCTGGTCAAGGAACTGATGGTCGGCGCGGTCAATGGCGTGTTGTGGGCCTTCGTGGTGGCCGGCGTCACGTGGGTCTGGTTTCGTGACTGGAAGATATCCCTGGTCATCGGTGCCGCTATCGCGATCAACCTGTTCGTTGCCGCGCTGGCGGGCGTGCTCGTCCCCCTGCTGCTCAAGCGCATGCGGATCGATCCCGCGCTCGCGGGCGGCGTGGTGCTCACCACGATCACCGACGTGGTCGGTTTCCTGTCCTTCCTCGGCCTCGGCACGGCATTGCTGCTGCCCTAGCAACTGCGCATGAGGATGCTCGAGGTGCGCGTCAAGCCCAATGCCCGCGCAGCGTCGCTGCAGCAGGGCGAGGACGGCGTGTGGATCGCGCAGCTCAAGTCGCCGCCGGTCGACGGCCGCGCCAACGCGGAACTCGTCGCCCTGTTCGCGAAGCAGTTCGGCCTGCGCAAGTCGCAAGTCTCGATCAGGAGCGGCGCATCGGGCCGCCTCAAGCGCATCGTGCTGCCTGACCCGGCCTGAGGGGCATACGGATCACGACGAATGCCCGCCTTGTCTCAGGCAGGCGTTGCGTGCCCCGGTCAGCCGCGGCCCGCTTGCGCCGCGCGCTGCGCGATGGTCTGGGCCACGTCGTTGCGGAGGTAAACGGGCATGACCGCGGCGGCGTCCACGGCCTCTCCGCGCGCGAAGGCCGCCGCGGCAAGCCGCGCCAGGTGTTCGGCGTGCGGCAATGCACCGGCATGTTCGACGGCGATGCGTACTCCACCGGCGAGCAAGGCACTGCGCGCGAGGTCGGCGCCACTGCCGCAGACAATCCACGGACAGCCGGAACCCGCCATGGATTCCCGCAGGCGCAACGCGTCGACCAGTCGGACCGGCGCGCACAGCGACTCCGCCAGTACGTCGGCGCCGGTCGCTGCGAGATCGGCCGAAGCGAACGGCAGGTGCTGCACCGACCACGCGGCCGCGTACAACTCGTGCATGCGCGCGTCGAGCAACGAAAGCACGCCCGCAGCGCGCGCGCCCGCGTCGCCGAGGAAAGGTTCGACCAGCACTCGCAGTGACGAGGCGACAACCACTGGGCGGTCGAGCGCGAGCGCGACGCCCTGCGCCACGGCGATGCCGAGGCGCACGCCGGTGAACGCACCCGGCCCACGCGTGCACGCGACGGCGTCGAGCGCCGTCCGCGCGACACCGCATTCCGCGAGCAATTCGTCGGCCCACGGCAACACCCATTCGGCATGCCGCCGCGGCACCACGTCGAAGCGCGAGCGCACCTCACCCTCGACATAGAGAGCGACCGAGCAGGCTTCGGTGGTGGTTTCGAATGCGAGCAGTTTCACCCGGGATCGACTTCCTGGAACCTGGCGCAAGGCTAGCGGCAAACACGATCGGACCCGCATGCCGCGATCGTTTGCCGGTGCCGCAGGCGCAGTCGCGCCTGCAGATCGCATTCAGCCCGATGCGCTCGCGGCGTCGCCTTGCCGGTACCAGTCGATGCGTCGCGTCAGGAACATGAGCGCGCCTACCGTGGCCAGCAACCCGAGCGATCCGATCAGCAACGCATAGCGCTCGCTCACGACCAGCCCATACAGGAGCGCATACAGACCGGCAACGCCACCACCGAGCAGCAGGCCGTCGCGACGCGTGGCGAGCACCGCGGCAGCGTAGCCGCCGACGACCAGGGCAACGCTGACCGCGGCGATGAGATACGCGAGGTCGAAACCCACGACCTCCGACAGCGCGAGCAGCACGAGGTAGAAACAGCTGAGGGCCAGGCCTACCAGCAGGTACTGGACCGCATGCACGCGCAGCCGCCGCAGCACTTCGAACAGGAACAGGGCGACGAACGTCAGCGCGATAAAGAGCAGTCCATACTTGCCGGTGCGCACGTTGCGCGCGTAGTCATCCACCGGTTGCAGCAGGGCCACGCCAAAAGACGACGTCGCCACCGCGGAGGCCATGTCGGCACCCTCCGGCCAGCTCTGCGGATAGGTGCGGTTGAGATCGAGAGCGTGCCAGGTGGCGCGAAATCCCGTGGGCCCGACGACGTGCGAAGTCGGTAGCCTGCCGCCGTCGAAACTCGGATGCGGCCATGGCGCCGCGAGCGACGCGGCGGTGTGTCGCGCGAGCGGCACCAGGTGCAGCTGCCGCGTTCCCGCCAGTCGCAGCGCGACGTCGAAGAGCAGCGGGCGAGTGGGTTCGGTGCTGAGATCGAGTGGAATGGCGATGCCGGGAATGGCCGCGACGGTGTGCGGCGTCGGCCGTGCGACGCGTGAGCGCCCCGCGACGCGCAATCGTTCGATGCTGCGCACTCCGGTCACGTCGCCAATCGGCAGCCGCAGTTCCGCGCGCGGCCACAGCCATTCGATGTCGCCGCCGTGCTCAAGTGCGGCGAAATCCGCCGGGGCAAATTCGCCCGCGAGTTCGACGTCCGCGAGGTACACGGGTGTCTCGAAGATGCCATAGCGCCGCTGCGACAGCGTCAGCTTGCCAGTGACCTCGAGTCGGTCAGCGAGTACCAGCATCGTGTCGTGCTCGAGCCGGGTTTCCGGCTTGCCCTTGCGCACGAAGTGGATGGTTCGCACGTACGGCAGCGCGACCACCGGTCCGCCGATGCGCTGCATGCCGCCCCAGCGCGACGCAATCATCGCGACCGCCTGTTCGCGCGAAGCGGAACGTTCGGCGACCACGCTCCGCACCTGCGCCAGCGGCACCAGCAACAACAACGCGAGCAGGCCAATGCCCAGCACCTTGAAAGTCGGCCCCTGCAATGCGGCAAGCACCATGATCTTTTCCTCGAACACTTGGTCAGGAAGCATCACAGCGCAGCGATGGGCGCTCCAGCCGTTCGTCCGGTGCCGACACGCGGGCAAAGTCAAGACAAGCGGGGCCGGGGCCAGCCGAGCAAGCTCGGCTCTACAACGGCCAGCCGAGCAAGCTCGGCTCTACAACGGCCTGCCGAGCACGCTCGGCTCTACAACGGCATGGAATCGCGATGCTCGCGAATTGGCGTCACGTGACTTTGTAGAGCGGAGCTTGCTCCGCTGCGGCGCCGGCTAGCCGGTTGTGAAAAAATTCTCGACATCGGCGAGGTCGTGGGTGCGCGGCATCGCCGGCAAGGCGTTGAGGAAGATGCGCCTGACCGAAGCGCGCTACGGGCG
>JBKJSW010000207.1:0-12349 GCA_046595765.1 Ahniellaceae bacterium | reverse complement strand
TCCTTCTGCAGGCGCACGTGCGTGAGCCGGGCACCCGCCTGCACGTCGATCCGTACCACTGCGTTCGCAAGATTCGCGTGTGCACTCCCGGCAACGTGATGCTCGACCACGGTCGCGCCGGAATTTGCAGCGAGGACGATGTCGTGCCGCGAATGCCAGGCCTGGTCGGCTCCGGCAGACGCGCCGACAAAAACGAGATGCACGGCCTCGGACGCGACGATGTCCGCGCCGACGCGCAGGGTCGTGCCGGGTGCGGACAGGCTCTGGTTGAGCCGAGCGAACACCGTGTCTGCCTGCATGGGCACGCTGAGTGGCTCCGCGGGCCCGGTGCGGGCGCGCAACTCGACGCCGGTCGGCAGCGCACGCAGGTCCGACAACGCTGCGTTGAATGCGCCGTTGACGAAGACGATGCGCGGCGCCGGAATGGCATCGATCACGTGTCGGTCGATCGCCGTCGTCGCCGCCACTGCGAAACTCCGTCGCTCCAGCGCGCGCAGTGAGGTGTACTTCCAGGCCTCGCTGCGCGCACCGGGCAAGCCATCGCGCAGGGTGTCTTGAAGCAACGCGCGGGCGCGCTCGTCGCCTGCGAAACCTGCTGCCAGCGAATCCAGCAGCGTATTCACTATGCGGCAGCCGCTGCGGGGGCGATGCGGTCCTTGATCCACGCGTAGCCATGGGCCTCGAGCTGTTCGGCGAGCTCCGGCCCGCCGCTCTCGACGATTCGCCCATCGGCCAGCACGTGCACGACGTCGGGCTTGATGTATTCGAGCAGGCGCTGGTAGTGCGTTATCACGATGAACGCACGCTCCGGCGAGCGCAGCGTGTTGACGCCTTCCGCGACGGTGCGCAGGGCGTCGATGTCGAGTCCGGAATCGGTCTCGTCCAGGATCGCGAGACGCGGCTCCAGTACCGCGAGTTGGAAAATCTCGTTGCGCTTCTTTTCGCCGCCGGAAAATCCTTCGTTGACGCCGCGATGCAGGAGGTCGTCCTTGAGATGCAGGACCTGGAGCTTGGCGCGCACCAGCTTGAGGAATTGCACGGCGTCGAGCTCGGGCTCACCGCGCGCCTTGCGCTGTGCATTGAGCGCGGCGCGCAGGAAGTAGGTGTTGTTGACGCCCGGGATCTCGACCGGATACTGGAAAGCGAGGAACAGACCCGCCGCTGCGCGTTCTTCGGGTTCAAGCCCGAACAGGTCCTTGCCGTCGAACGTGACCGTACCCGCGGTGATCTCGTAGCCCTCGCGACCGGCGAGCACGTGCCCGAGCGTCGACTTGCCGGCGCCGTTCGGACCCATGATCGCGCACACTTCACCTGCAACGACATCGAGGGAAAGTCCCTTGAGAACTTCGCGCTCGCCGACGCGGACGTGCAGGTTGTGGATTTTCAGCATTGTGGTGAGTTCCGGAATGGTTGCGGCGGGCGTGGAGCCATTGGTGCGTGAAGCGCTTGCAGCGTGGCGTGACAATAAAAAGATTAAAGCCTGTGCATCCTGCCGCTCGCCAATCCGACGTGGTGACGTTCGACCAGGCTCTGCGAATGCTTTTGTGCGGCAAGCATGCGTCCATGCGGCAGCAATCCGGCCCGGCCATTCATGGCCGTGCGTTCGCCGACGCGCGCGCCAGTGGCGCGCAACCGCGTCGGCTCACCCCACGGCACCCTCGAGTGACACGTCCAGGAGCTTCTTGGCCTCGACCGCGAACTCCATGGGCAGCTCGCGGAATACCTGTTTGCAGAATCCATCGACGATCAGGCTGACCGCATCCTCTTCGCTGATGCCGCGGGACCGGCAATAGAACATCTGGTCGTCCGATATCTTCGACGTGGTCGCTTCGTGCTCGACGGTGGCGCTCGGCTGCTTCACTTCGATGTACGGGAACGTGTGCGCCCCGCAGCGCTTGCCGATCAGCAGCGAGTCGCACTGCGTGTGGTTGCGCGCGCCGACGGCCGAGCGCTCGACCTTGACCAGGCCGCGATAGGTGTTCTGGCCACGGCCGGCGCTGATGCCCTTGCTCACGATTTTCGACTTGGTGCGCTTGCCGACGTGGATCATCTTGGTGCCGGTGTCGGCCTGCTGGTGGTGGTGCGTCAGCGCGACCGAGTAGAACTCGCCGGTGGAATCGTCGCCGAGCAGCACGCAGCTCGGGTACTTCCAGGTGATCGCGGAGCCGGTCTCGACCTGCGCCCAGGAAATCCTGGAACGCGCCCCGCGGCACTCGCCGCGCTTGGTGACGAAGTTGTAGATGCCGCCGCGTCCCTGCTCGTCACCGGGATACCAGTTCTGCACGGTGGAATACTTGATCTGCGCATCATCCAGGGTCACCAGCTCGACCACTGCCGCGTGCAACTGGTTCTCGTCCCGCATCGGCGCCGTGCACCCTTCGAGGTAGGACACGTACGCCGCTTCTTCGCAGATGATCAGCGTGCGCTCGAACTGCCCGGTGTGCCCGGCGTTGATCCGGAAATACGTCGACAATTCCATGGGGCAACGCACGCCGCGCGGGATAAACACGAAGCTGCCGTCGGAAAACACCGCGGAGTTGAGTGCCGCGAAAAAGTTGTCGCCGCGAGGCACGACGCTGCCGAGGTATTGCTTCACCAGTTCGGGCTGTTCCCGGATCGCCTCCGACATCGAACAGAAGATGACGCCCTTCTCGGCCAGCTCCTTGCGATACGTCGTACCCACTGATACCGAGTCGAACACGGCATCGACGGCGACGCCTGCAAGGCGTGCGCGCTCGTGCAGCGGCACGCCCAGCTTGTCGTAGGCCTCGAGCAGCTTCGGATCGACTTCGTCGAGGGAGGCGTACTTCGCCTTGGGCGCGGAGTAGTACGACAGCGCCTGGAAATCGATCGCCGCGATCCGCAGCTTGGCCCAGTCCGGCATCGGCATCGTCAGCCAATGTCGATACGCCGCGAGCCGCCACTCGGTCATCCAGTCGGGCTCGCCCTTGATCGCGGAAAGCGCGCGCACGATCTCCTCCGAGAGGCCAGGCGGCAGCGATTCGCTTTCGATGTCGGTGACGAACCCGGCGGCGTAGCGGCTCGCCAGCTGGCGCTCGAGAACCTCGGCTTGTACGGCCATCAGCGCGCTTCCCGGCGGGCGCAGGCTATGGGTGCAGACATCCTGGAATCCTTGGTTACGGTCATGTCTCAGGAATCGGTACGCAGCGACACGGCCAGCGACCGCCGCAGCGCAACGGGCGGCAATGCAGGCGGCTGCATGTCGGCGAGCGTCACGCCTTTGAGCGCGGCGATGACGATATCGCTCACGCGACGCCAGTTGCTGCGAGCGCCGCAATGCGATTCGAATCCGCATCGACCGGCGTGGACGCTGCACTCGGTCATGCCAATGGGTCCTTCCATCGCGGTCACAATGTCGGCCAGGTTGATGGACGCAGGCGCCCGAGCCAACCGGTAACCTCCCTGGGCTCCACGAAAGGATTCGACGAGACCCGCGCGACCCATCCGCTTCATCAGTTTGCTGACGGTGGGCAACTCGAGACGGGCGCGCTCGGCGAGGTCCGCCGCGCTCAAGACTTCGCGCGAATCGCTGGCGAGGCAACTCATCAGCACGCAGGCGTAGTCGGTCAGGCGCGAAACACGCAACATCGGGCGGAAAATCCACGAATCGAGCAATTAGTACCGAAATGGTACTGAATACCGAAGGTCGAAGCCAGTGGCGAACCAGGGATGGTTCGGAAAACCCATCTGCAATGTTTGGCGGCCGCGGCATGCCCCTCGCAGCCGATACGCTCTCCTGATCGGGCGGTGCGTTCGCGATCGGTGGCTTGGGAAGCAGCTGGATCACGCAGTCGGTCGGCGAGGTTGCCCTAGAATTTGAAGGATCCCGGCGATATGGCACGTACCGTGCTGGCAATTGCGCAGTGTGAAGAAGAGGACGTGGGCATGAACGCGGAGTTGCGCGCGCTGCTGCGACGCAATTGGGTGCGCGAGGTCACGGGCGAACAGGAGCCCGATATCGTCGTTGCGTCCGCGGATGCCAGTTTCCGCAGCTACTGGCGCGTTCGCAACCTGCCGCACACGCCGATCGTGATGGATGCCCCCCCGCAGAAGGAGGACATCGCACCTTGGGTCGCGGTGGCCGACCGCCTGCGCGCGGCGGGCCTGCACGCACCCACCGTGCTCGCGAGCGACGCCGAACTCGGGTTCGTGCTGATGGAGGATCTCGGCGAGCGCATCTACCTGCCCGCGCTCGACGAACACAGCGTGGATGCACTGTACGGGGACGCGCTGGACGCCTTGTTGCGCATGCAGCGCAATGTGTCGTGCAGTGGCCTGCCTGCGTACGACAGTCAGCGCCTGCGCCAGGAGTTGAACCTGTTGCCGCAGTGGTTCATTGGACGGCACCTCGGCATCACCCCGCAATGCGGCGGACTCGATGTGATCGAGTCCTCGTTCCATGCGCTGGTCGAAGAAGCGCTGATGCAGCCCCAAACTTTCGTCCATCGCGATTTCCACAGCCGCAACCTTCTGATCACGGAATCCGAGTCGCCCGGCATCATCGATTTTCAGGATGCCGTGTGCGGCCCCATCGCCTACGACCTCGTGTCGCTGCTGCGCGACTGCTACATCGCCTGGCCCGAGTCGCAGGTACAGGACTGGGTCGAGCGCTACCGCGAGCGCGCAGTCGAGGCGGAGCTGACCGAAGCCGACTCCGTCACCTTTCGGCGCTGGTTCGACTGGAGCGGCGTACAGCGGCATCTCAAGGTACTCGGCATTTTCTGCAGGCTCTGGTACCGCGACGGCAAGCCGCAGTACCTCGCGGACCTGCCGCGCGTTTGGCAGTACACCTTCGACGTCGCCTCGCGATACGAGGAGTTGTTGCCGCTCGCCGCCATGCTCGAGCGCTGGATCGCCGGCCGGGACCTGGCCAAGCCCGTGCCATGAAGGCGCTGATCCTCGCCGCCGGACGCGGCGAACGGATGCGTCCGCTCACACTCGGCACGCCCAAGCCCCTTCTCAGAGTCGGTGGCAAACCGCTGATCGTCTGGCACCTGGAGAAGCTTGCAGCCACCGGCATACGCGACGTCGTTATCAATACCGCGTGGCTGGCGGACCACATCCGCGCGGCGCTCGGCGACGGCTCGGACTATGGCGTGCGCATCCTGTATTCGCACGAGGGCGATGCCCCGCTCGAAACAGGTGGAGCGCTGCTGCACGCGCGCGCAACGCTCGGCGAAGAGCCGTTCGTGCTGCTCAACGGCGATATCTGGACCGACTACGATTTCGCGCGGTTGCCGCCTGCGCCAGCAGGCATGGTGCATCTGGTCATGGTGCCGGTCCCCTCTTATGCCGCTCGCGGCGATTTCCACCTGGACGAAACGCAGCAACTGCACTGCGAAGGGAGCACGTCGTCCACCTACGCAGGCATCGGTGTGTATCGCATGCGCCTGCTGGACGACTGGCGCCGTGCCGTCGGCGAATCAGCCGATGCCACGCTCGACCCGCCTCGCTTTCCGCTCGCTCCGCTGCTGCGCCGGGCGATGTCGTCGGGTCAGGTCACCGGCGAGCGTCACGACGGCGCGTGGACCGATGTCGGCACGCCCGAACGCCTCGCGGAACTGGATCGTCGACTCCAATCCTCGGCACAGGGCCGGTAGCCCCCACGACGCGGAGATGTGCGTCGGCGGACGCAGGATCATGGGGCCTGCGGAGCCGCAGGCTCGCTCGGCAAGCCGATCATCCGTCGCAGGAACGGCACCGTCACGCGACGCTGCGCCGCGAGGCTCTCTCGATCGATCCGATCGAGCAGTCGCATCAGCGCCGACAGATCGCGCGCCTGCCGGCGAAACAGGAAGTCGAGCACCGCGTCGTCGAGTTCCAGCCCGCGGCGACTGGCGTGGCGAATCAATGCCGCGCGCCGCGCGTCATCGTCGAGCGGCGCGAGGTCGAAGGTCGGCAGGCTGGCGAGGCGCGAGACCAGGTCGGGCAATTCAACTGGCAGCCGCAACGGCGTGACGCGCGCGGCGATGAGCATCGTGCCGCCGGCATCGCGCACGCGATTGAAAAGGTCGAACAGCGCGATCTGCGCAACCGGGTCCTCAGCCAGCGAGTCGATCTCGTCGATGGCGATGAGTCCGGGCGCCAGGACGGCCGCCAGCGCGTTGGCGGATTGTTCGCCGAGATGCCCGAGCGGCAGGTACTGGGCCCGCGCCGCCTCCTGGCACGCCGCGATCAACAAGTGAGTCTTGCCGCTCGACGGTGGGCCCGTCAGATATGCCGAGGGTCCGTTCGCGGCGACGGCGCGCGCGGCAGCGACGGCGGCGCCGTTGTTCCCCACCTCGAAATCCTCGAAACGCTGGTGCGATGGAAAGCGGAGTTGCAGCGGCAATTGCGGAGCGGTCATGGAGCCATGCCGGCCACGTCGCTGACTGCCGACAGCGGCTGGCCGTCGGCGGCGAGCAGGTGCGCTGCTTCCGGCCGGGGCGGTGCAGGTGGATGGACGCCGCCGTAGAAGCTGCTGGCGAGGTAGTGTCCGTACGCGTAGCGCAGCACCACCATGGACACGGCCGCCACTGGCAAGGCCAGCAACACCCCGACGAAACCGAAGAGCTGGCCACCCACCAGCACCGCGAACATCACCGCGACCGGGTGCATGCCAATCTTGTCACCGACGAGCCAAGGCGTCAGCACGAAACTCTCGAGCGCCTGTCCGACCGCGAATGCAATGAGCACGTAAACCACGTGGATGAGATCGCCGTGCTGCACCAGAGCAGCGGTCACGCCCGCCCCGATGAAGACGATGCCGCCGAGGTACGGCACGAAGCTCACCAGACCCGCGATGAGGCCAATCAGCAGGCTGAAGTCGACCCCGGCCAGCATCAGTCCGAAGCCGTAGACGAAGCCGAGCACGATCATCACCAGCATCTGGCCGCGCAGGAATCCGCCCAGTGTCGAGTCGGCTTCCCGGGCGAGACGGGCCACCGTTGGCGCGATGGCGCGCGGCACCAGCGTGTGCACGGCCTGGATCATGTGATCCCAGTCGCGCATGAAATAAAACGCGAGCACCGGGATCAGCGCGATGTTGATGAGGATGCCGAGCAGGGCCAGGCCCGAGCGCGAAAACCATGCCAGGACCGTCGCCAGCACGCCGCCGGCCTTTTCCCAGTTCTCGCGCAGCAAGCCGGCGAGGCGCTCGGGATCGAAAGTCTCCATCGGCACGCGCAGGCGCGAGCTCAGCCACGGCACTGCCACTTCGTTGTACCAGGCGACGTAGCGCGGAACGCTATCGATGAACTCGATGATCTGCTGCTGCAGAGCGGGCAGCAGCAGGATCAATGCGAGCACCAGGCCGAGCAGCAGCAAGGTAGACACCGCCACCACCGCCCAGGTGCGCGAAAGCCCCAATCGCATGAGGCGGTCGATCAGGGGGTCGGCCACGTACGCCAGCATCGCCGCGACGGCAAACGGCGTCAGCACCGGCCCCAGGAGCCAGATGAGAAAACCCACGGCGACGATTGCAGCGACCAGCTGCCAGCGTTGCGCGCGATGCATCACTGCCCGATTCGATGCGGCCATTCGCGTCCCGCGCGTCTACTCCAGGTGACGACGTAGTGTACGCCGCTGCCGACCGTTGCCGCGGAGGCAAGCCACAACAGCAGCCGGATGGCAAACGCAATCGCGTCGCCGCCGACAATCGCCCCGGCGAGAACCACCAGCACCAGCGCAACCTGCAGCACCGTCGTGAGCTTCGACAGCGGGCTCGGTTGCGTCACCAGCGGACCGATCAGACGATGATAGGTGACTGCGCCGGCGACGATGACCATGTCGCGTCCCACCGACAGTGCCAGCCACCAACACGGCAGGTCGCCGGCCACGACCAGCGCCAGTGTCGCGGCCAGCAGCAGCAGCTTGTCGGCGATTGGATCGATGCGGCCGCCGAGTTCGCTCTGCCATCCAAATCGCTTCGCGAGCAGTCCATCGAGTGCGTCCGAAGCCCCGGCGGCGAACGCCCATGCCAATGCGCCCGCGTAGTCGCCGGCGCCAATCGACCACGCCAGCGGCACCGCCGCGACCATGCGCAGCAGCGTGATGGCGTTCGGAATGTGGCGCAGCGGTGACATCTCGGTGCGCGCGGCAACGCTCAATGCCGAAGTGAAAGTTCCAGCACCGGCAATGACTCCGCGGCGAGCGGCAGCGGCTCTTCAAGCACCGCCGGGGCATCCTCGCCGGCGCTGATGACTGCGTCGGAGTCGGCCTCGGCGGCGAGCTGTGCAGGTTCTAGGGGTGCAGCGGGCAGTTGCACCACATCGAGCAGCCCATCGCCTTCAATTATGCTTGCGAATCGCGCGGGCGTGACGCGCAGGTCCAGGCGCAACAGCAGGCGATCGCCCTCGGCGCCCGTGGTCTCGACGGCCTGCACGACGTGCAGGCCCTTGAGATAGCTGGCGATGCGGCCGAAGTCGCTGCCCGAGCGAACGCCGGCCACGCGAGCGGAATAGCTGGCGTTGAGCAGGTCTTCCGGGCTGGTCGCGTAGCGCGCAGCCAGCCGATCGGCGCTGCCGTCGATCGCATCCGCCAGCGCCTCCGACGCATTCGCGTGGATGGCGAGCCATTCATCGCTCTTGCCCTGTCGACCGAGGTCGATCAACGTGTAACGGCTGTTCCAGCCATCTGCAGTACGCCGCAGGCGTGCGAGCACCACGGCGCGCGTTCCGTACCGTGTCGACGCGGCCCGCACCGCGCGCATTTCGCCGAGCCAGAGGCTCTCGATGGGGGCACGCCCCTGATCCTGATAGTCCCATGTGGGCAACACGACATCGAAACCGCGCTGCTCTGCCTGTCGCAGCAGCGCGCCGAGCGCAGTCGACTGGTTCGCGCTTGCCACCTGTCGCGCCGCGCCGCTTTCGATCACGAGCCAGGCCAGCAACGCCGGGCGCTGCGCGGTCCAGATCGGACGCCCCGCACCGCGCAGGATCGCATCGACACCCGGCCGGTCGAACTCCGCCAGCAGCGTCGTCACCGTGGATTGCCCGCCGCTTGCGCCGGCCACCACTTCGTCGCGGTAGTTGGTTTGCGTGAGCAGCGCGCCGGCGCGACCGAGTTGTTCGGTCACGGAGGGGTCCGCCGCGACGCCGGCATCGCCCGACACCTTGACGAGCACTTGCCGCAGCGCGAGCGGCAGCGCACGCGCACGTTCGCCTGCGCCCTGGTTCGCAACTGTCACGCTGCCGGTGTACAGGTCGGCGGCGTGCGCGCGCCACGACGCAAACTGTCCCAGAAGCAGCGCGAGCAGCAGCTGAAGAATTTGCCTCATGCGGTGTGTATCCATTGCCATTCGAGCCCGTTTCCAGTGCGCAGGCCCATCGGGACCCGCGCGCGCGTTGCGCCAATTCGGCTGCAGTCTGCCCAATGCGGGCGGCAACGTCTATCATCGCGCGGACTGCCGCGCGTTTCGCGAGCGGGCTGCGGCCGACCACCGAGCACGGCGCACGGGGGGACTTCAGTCGCATTGCGTGGGTGTCTGGCAGCACAATGCCGGCGCCATCGCTTCCCTCCACTGCAGACAGGCCGACCGTGCGCGCAACTCCGCCGACTCCCTTGACCTACCGCGATGCCGGTGTCGACATCGATGCCGGCAATGCACTGGTCGAACGTATCAAGCCCATGGTTGCACGCACGCGCCGCGCAGGGGTCCTCGGTGGACTCGGCGGTTTCGGCGGCCTGTTCGAACTCGGTGGTCGCTACCGGGAGCCCGTGCTCGTGTCCGGCACCGACGGCGTCGGCACCAAATTGAAACTCGCGCAACATCTGGGTCGCCACGACACCATCGGCGTGGACCTGGTCGGCATGTGTGTCAACGACGTCCTGGTCCAGGGCGCCGAGCCGCTGTTCTTCCTCGATTATTTCGCCACCGGAAAACTTGATGTCGAGGTCGCATCCGCCGTCATCGGCGGCATCGCGCGCGGCTGCGAGGAATCGGGTTGCGCGCTGCTCGGTGGTGAAACCGCGGAAATGCCCGACATGTATGCGCCGGGCGAATACGACCTGGCCGGCTTTTGCGTGGGCGCGGTGGAAAAGTCGCGACTACTGGACGGCCGCGCTGTCGCCGTCAACGACGTGCTGATCGGAGTGGCTTCGTCGGGCGCGCACGCCAACGGGTTTTCGCTGATCAGGCGAGTTCTCGAGCGGGCCGGCGACATCTCCGCCACGCGGATCGGCGACGTTTCGCTGGCCGATGCGTTGCTCGTGCCGACGCGGCTCTACGTCAAGCCGATGCTCTCGCTGCTGGACGATTGCCGCGTGCATGCGCTGTCCCACATCACCGGCGGCGGACTTGTGGAGAACATCATCCGCGTCGTACCCGGGGAACTCGGCATCGACATCGACGCCCAGGCGTGGCCGCTGCCGCCGCTGTTCGACTGGATCGCGCGCGAGGGGGCAGTGCCGCAGCGCGAAATGTGGCGGACCTTCAATTGCGGGATCGGGTTCGTGGTGATCTGTGCAGAGTCGGAGGCCAGTGCGATCTCGGCGCACCTGGCACGCAACGGTCTCGATCATTGGCCGATGGGTCGGGTCGTTGCCGACCACTCGGGCGAGCGAGTACGGATTGGCTGACCGACACGCATCGGAACGTCTGCGAGTTGCCGTACTGGTATCAGGACGCGGCACCAACTTGCAGGCGCTCATCGATGCCCGCCAGGCCGGCGCGCCGATCGATCTCGTCGGGGTTTTTTCCGATCGGGGGCAGGCGCCGGCGCTGAAACGCGCGGGCAAGGCCGGCATCGCCGCGATGTGCCTCCGGGTCGCGGAATTCGGCGACGAGGCGAACTACCAGCGCGCCCTGTTCGCCACGGTGGCCGCAAGCCGTCCGGAACTCATCGTGTGCGCCGGATTCATGCGCATCATCGGCGAGGCGGCGCTGACGTCGAGCGTTCCGATGATCAACATACACCCCTCGCTGCTGCCGAAATACCGCGGCCTCGAGACGCATCGACGTGCCCTGGAAGCCGGCGATGTCCTGCACGGCGCAAGCGTGCACCGCGTGACCCGGGATCTCGACGGAGGTCCGCTGCTCGCGCAAGCGGTCATGCGCATCGAACGCGGCGACGATGCCGCGGGACTCGCGCGCAAACTGCTGCCGTTGGAGCACCGGCTGCTGGTTGCGTGCGTGGGGGCGATCGCCACCGGCGAGGTCGCGTTCACCGACAAGGGACTGGTGTATCGCGGCGCACCGCTGCAGCGTCCGTTGCAACTCGACGCGACGGGAAACAGTTTGTCTCGGCACGATTGATGCGCGCACATGGCCGCTGCCTTCGCGTTCGCTGATGACAGGCGACGGGACACAACCATGAATACGGCGAACCATCCTGCGTCCCTGCAGTCAGTTGACGGTAATGCCCGAAAAGCCAGGAGGTCCAGTTTGAGTTCAAGCATGAAATGGGCGCGTCATGCGCCGCTGTTGACGCTGGCGGTCGCCAGCGGAATGCTTCTGTTCCGCGCCGACGCCGTTGCACAAGTCCCACAGGCAGAGTTGTTGCCGTACCAGGCGCGCTA
This sequence comes from Ahniellaceae bacterium, assembly GCA_046595765.1. Classification (GTDB taxonomy): domain Bacteria; phylum Pseudomonadota; class Gammaproteobacteria; order Xanthomonadales; family Ahniellaceae; genus JBBQNY01. The sequence goes on along the minus strand of JBKJSW010000207.1, from coordinate 832 downwards.
TCAGGTGTTGCGCAACGGCAGCACGCTGGGACAGTCCGTGGTGACGCTAGCGCGCGATGGCACGGGCTGGCGGCTGCGGTCCGAGACCCACGGCACCGAAGGTCTGGCAGCGTTGGCACGTGTCGAGATCGTCGAGGATTCGCACTTCCGGCTTCGCAATGGAAGGCCGGAGACGCTGGATTATTCATTCCACCAGAAGGCGGCCTGGAAGAACCGCGATCGCACGGTCACGGTCGACTCCGCGACGGCGAAAATCCACAGCACCGACAAGGACAACAGGCACGAGTTCGCATATCGCCCGAACGCCATCGACCGGCAGCTGGTGACGCTCGCGCTCGCCCTCGACCTGGCGCGCGACAAGGGTCCGGACCTCGCGTATCGCGTGGTGGACCGCGACGAATTCGAGGAACACCGCTATCGGGTCGTAGGCAAACGGGGATCGTTGCCCTCGCCGATTGGCAAACTGCGCACCCTGCGGGTGACGCGAGTCCGCGAAAACCCCGGACGCGTCACCGACAGCTGGCTGGCGGTGGATCGCGGTTTCGTTCCCGTCAAGGTGCTGCAACGCGAGCCGGATGGAGAATCGTTCGAGTTGCGCCTGCTGGCCCTCGAACGCTGAGTCGGTTGCATCGCTTGACCTCTCGCGGGCGGTCACTAGACTATGCGGCCCTTCCCGAGTAGCTCAGCCGGTTAGAGCATCTGACTGTTAATCAGAGGGTCGTCAGTTCGAGTCTGACCTCGGGAGCCAGACAAGCAAAAGGCCGCAGCGATGCGGCCTTTTTCTTTGGGCGCGATGCCCGGGTGCGCGCCGAAGCGCTTACCAGCAGTCCGC
>JBKJSW010000253.1:0-2774 GCA_046595765.1 Ahniellaceae bacterium | reverse complement strand
GCGCATCGCCTACACCACCCGCCCGGAGGCCACCGGCTTGCAGTGGCTTGAGCCGGCGCAAACACTCGGCAAGTCGCAGCCCTTCATGTTCTCGCAGTCGCAGGCGATCCACGCGCGCTCGTGGGTGCCGATCCAGGACACACCGGCCGTGCGCTTCACCTATTCCGCCCACGTCACCGCGCCGCCGGGACTGCGCGTGGTCATGAGCGCCGACAACAAGGCCGAGGCCACCGGCGAAGGCGGATACACCTTCAGCATGCCGCAACGCATTCCGTCGTACCTGCTCGCGATCGCGGTCGGCGAACTCGACTTCGCGCCGCTCGGCCAGCGTTCGGGCGTCTACGCCGAGAAAGGCCGAATTAACGCCGCTGCCAACGAATTCACCGACACCGAAGCGATGATCGACGCCACCGAGAAACTTTATGGCGACTATCGCTGGGGACGCTACGACTTGCTGGTGTTGCCGCCCTCGTTCCCGTTCGGTGGCATGGAGAATCCACGCCTCACCTTTGCCACGCCGACGGTCATCGCTGGCGACAAGAGCCTTACAGCGCTGGTCGCGCATGAGCTTGCGCACTCCTGGTCCGGCAATCTCGTCACCAACGCGAGCTGGCGCGACTTCTGGTTGAACGAGGGCTTCACCAGTTACGTCGAGAACCGCATCGTCGAAGAAGTCTACGGTGCGGACTTCGCGCGCATGGAACAGGTACTGGCGCAGGATGGATTGCTCGAAGAGCTGAAGACCATTGCCAAGCCCGATCAACGTCTCGTTGTCGACGTTGCGGGACGCGATCCAGACGAGACGTTTTCCGGCGTGCCCTATCAGAAGGGCGCGTGGCTGCTGCTGACGCTCGAGCAGCGCTTCGGCCGCGCGGTGTTCGATCCGTTCCTGCGCGGCTGGTTCGACGGCAACGCGTTCAAGAGCGTCACCACCGACGATTTTGTCGCGTACCTGAAGTCGGAACTGTTGGTGAAGAACCCCGGCAAGTTCGAGGAGTCGGAACTCGACGGCTGGCTGCACCAGCCCGGCATACCGGCCAACGCGATCAAGTCCACGTCGACCAAGCTCGTTGCCGTCGACGCCGAGCGCGCGAAGTTTCTAGCCGGCACCCTCGCCGCTTCCGCGTTGAGCGGCAAGCAGTGGTCGACGCAGGAGTGGCTGCATTTCGTCAACGGCCTGCCGGTTTCCGTCACCGTGGCGCAGCTGCAGGCCCTCGACGATGCGTTCGCGCTGACCAGGACCGGCAACGCGGAGATTGCGTTCGCGTGGTTCAAGCGTGGCATCGCTGCAGGCTATGCGCCGATCAAGGCACCGCTCGAGGCGCACCTCATCGGCATCGGCCGCCGCAAACTCGTGGTGCCGCTGTACGAGGAAATGGCGAAGACCCCTGAAGGCAAGGCCGAGGCCATCCGCATCTTCAACCTGGCGTCGCCCGGCTACCACCCGCTCACGCGCACCACCGTAGCCACCAAGCTCGGCGTCCCGCAGTAACCGCTGCTGGGTGCAGGTCAGGTCGCGGAGCGACCTGACGCAGGATGTCGCGGTTACCGTCAGGTCGGCACGCCGACCTGACCTACGAGTCTCGGCTCATCGCATGCATCGAAGCCGAGCAAGCTCGACTCTACGACGGCTACGCGATGAGTTCAGGTCGCGTAGCGACCGCACGCTGCATCGAACGCCAAGGGTTACTCGAAGCCGTTCTCGAAGATCGCGCCGGCAGCGGGTGCGGCTGGCAACGGCCATACCCATGCGCCGCGCGAACGGGTGAACACGGCTAGCGTGGTGAAGCCGCGATCGATGGCCATGTCCCACACCATCGCGTGCGGGATGCCTTCGTGGCGGAACCACTGCGGCGGCTGCGCGTCGATGTTGTTGGTGTAGTACAGGCCCCAGTCGGTGCCGACGTACACCTGCCGGCGATTGAGCGGATTGGCGATCACGCTGTTGGCGGGAATGTTCGGCAGGTTGCCGGTCTTGTTGGTCCAGGTGAACGACGTGCAGTCACCTGTGCAGGCGATCTGCAACAGGTGGCCGGGTTGCGCCGGCGTGTTCTGGTCGAATCCGCCGACCGCCGCGTAACCGACGCGCGGGTCGAGAGGGTCGGTCGCCACGTCCATGATGGGGCGGTTCGGCAGCACGGTGTTGCCGCCGGTCACGTTGACCCACGTCGCCGTGCCGGCGGTGCCCTGACCAAGGCCGAAACCGTACTGCACGTTGCCGTCGTTGGTGCCGACGATCGCTATGCGCGGATCGGTGACCGAATGCGACAGTTGATTGATGAAAGAACGCACGCCAAGCGTGCCTTTGGTGACATTCGGGCTATTGATGTACCAGGACGATGCCGGCACGGCTCCCAGTATGGTTTCCCAGACGCGGTTGGTGCCGCCGAGCATGCGCGAGCAACCGATCGCTGTGGTGCAGCCGCTGTCCGGCGCGTCGAGCGCGCCGTAGCGATAGAGCTCAACCGGCATCACGAAGCTGAGCACGTCGCCACCCCACGTTCCGGGTGCGGCCGCGGACTGCGTCGCACTGGCGGGACCGGAGGGCGCCACGCGCAGCGCGCCGTTCTGGCTCGAGTAGTACCAGCGCTGCCCCTGCACGGGCTCGATCCTCGTGAAAATGCCGTCGCCGCCATTGCGCGTGACCCAGGCGGCGGGGCCGGGCGCCGCGCCACCGAGGTACTGCACCGTGTTCGAGCCGTTGTCCTGGGCGCCGCCGCTGGCGCCGCGATCCGTGGCGGTGGCGAAGTTCGCGGTGATGTCGCCGGAATAAA
>JBKJSW010000117.1:0-2566 GCA_046595765.1 Ahniellaceae bacterium | reverse complement strand
TTTGCAAGCGTGTGACGAGGCAGGAGCCCAGGATGTGGGGGCCGAGCATCGTCGGCTACGGGTCCTACGACTACGTTTACGAGAGCGGTCATTCGGGCACTGCGAGTCTCGTCGGCTTTGCAGTCCGCGGCAGGGAACTGGTCGTCTACCTCTCGGTGGAAAATCCTTGCCAGACCGAACTTCTGGCCAGGCTCGGAAAACACAAGATGAGCCAATGTTGCCTTTCCTTCAAGCGCCTTGCGGACCTCGATACCAAGGTGCTCGAGGCACTCGTCGCCGGCTCGGTGGTGGAGATCAGACGAAGGTATCCCGGTTCGGGCCAGGGCTAGTGGCCCGAATCAGACCCATCCAAAGCAGATCGCGATTCATCTGACACAGGCCACCAGTAATTTGCTCCGGTCCTTTCGGAGGCCACAATTCGAATACCCGCCACCACGCAGGGTCCCCATGAGAAAGCTCATCGCATCCACGTTCGCGTCGCTCGACGGCATCATGCAGGCACCCGGCGGTCCTGAAGAAGACCCCACGGGCGGCTTCAATGTCGGCGGCTGGATGGCCACTTACGCGGACGATGACGCCGACCTTTCGGCCGCCGGCTTCGACGGCAAGGACCGTGAACTCGTGCTCGGACGCAGGACGTACGAAATCTTCGAGGCGTACTGGCCCTACCAGGACGCCGAACATCCGATTGCGCGGACGCTCAATGCGGCAAGGAAGCACGTCGCGTCGCGCAGCTTGACGACGCTGCACTGGAACAATTCGACCCTCCTCGAGGGCGATGTTGCCGCGGCCCTCACGGCCCTCAAGGCGCGGCCCGGCCCCGACCTGCAGCTGATAGGCAGCGGCAACCTGATCCAGACGCTGCAGCGTGCCGCGCTGATCGACGAGTACAACGTGTGGACTTTCCCGGTTGTGCTCGGACGCGGCAAGCGTTTATTCGGCGCAGGCGCGCGGCCTTCGGCGCTGCGGCTCCTGCGCTCCCGTACCTCGTCCCTGGGTGTGGTGATGAGTACGTACGTACTGGCCGGCGAAGTCCGACCCGGTACGTTCGAGAGCAGCGAACCGAGCGCGAGGGAATTGGCCCGACGCGCGACCATGGCGAGCGGGGAATGGTGACGCGACCCCTGCCCTTCCCCGATGCTCCACGGTTCGACCGGCCTGCAGCCGGGCATCCGGAATGACCATCATGTCCAACAAGATTGCCGCCATCGAATTCCTGAAGCTGGCGGCTGCCGGTGACGTCGCCGAGGCCTACGCGCGCCACGTCGCAGCGGATTTCGCACATCACAATCCCCACTTCGCGCAGGACCGGCAGACACTGCTCGACGCAATGGCGCAAAGCGCGGCGGCGGAGCCGAACAGGTCCTTCGACGTGCTGCAGGCGATCGAGGAGGCCGACCGCGTCGCCGTGTTTTCGCGGCTGACGCGCGCCAGCGCCGGCGCCGAGTTCGCGGTCGTGCACATCCTGCGCTTCAGCGCGGGCAGGATCGTCGAGATGTGGGATGTCGTGCAGGCGGTGCCCGCGGAGTCCCCGAATGCGATCGGCATGTTCTGAGGTGGTCCGATGCGGGCGCGCGTCGCCGCTATGCTTGGCGCCTCGCCGAACCCGGAGCGGACGACGATGAAGCTCGGAGCGTTCTCGATCAGCCTCGCAGTCAAAAACCTCGAGGCGTCGCGGGTCTTCTACCGGAAGCTAGGCTTCACCGAATTCGGCGGCGACGCTGGCCACGGCTGGCTGATCCTCAAGAACGGAGACCACGTGATCGGCCTGTTCCAGGGCATGTTCGAAAAGAACATGCTCACGTTCAATCCGGGCTGGAACCAGGACGTGCAGGAGCTCGACGCGTTCGCGGACGTGCGCGAGATCCAGCGCCACCTCAAGTCCGAGGGCGTCGAATTCTTGACCCAAGCGGATGAAGGCACCACGGGGCCGGCGAGTTTCATCGTGGTCGACCCCGAGGCAACCCGGTACTTGTCGACCAGCACGTCTGAGCATCGCTCCCGCTACACCCGCCCACTTGAAAGCATGACCATGACGAATACGCAAAGAGTCCCCCACGCCGCCTGCGTTCGCCTGGCGGACCATCTGCAGGAACGCAAGGCAGAGATGATCCAGAACTGGGCGGCGCGGGCGCGCGCCGATTCCGACGTCCTGTCCAACTCGATGACGCAGCTCGAGCTCATCGATCACGTGCCGAAGATTTTCGACGCGCTGTTGCACGCCCTGCGCAACGAATCCAGCCAGACCCCGAGCGAGGTCCAGGAAGTCACGGCCCGCCACACGGCCATCAGCCTGCTGGCGCACGGAAATGCTCGTCGGCGACCAGGAGAATCCCATGGTGCGAATCGTCTTAGGTGTGATCGCCGGGTTCCTCGGCTGGCTCGTCGCGTGGGTCGGCAGCGAAATGCTGCTCGCCGCCATCTCCCCCGACCTCTACGGCGTGCACCAGGCGGCGTTCCAGGCGGCCATTGAAAATGGCGGTCCGTTCACTGCCGACACCACGATGCTGCTCGTGCAGGTCGTACTCGCTGCGATCGTCTCGTTGCTTGCCGGATTCCTCGCGGC
>JBKJSW010000102.1:0-12930 GCA_046595765.1 Ahniellaceae bacterium | reverse complement strand
GATGCCACGGTCGTCGAATACCTTGCGCAATGCCGTTTCGGGGTTGTCCTCGCCATGTCGGAGCAGCGTGCCCGAGCGCGGGTTGTAGATCACCAGCACCTTGCGGATCGATACCCTGTCGTCAACTGCCATGGGGCTTCTGCTCTTTTCCGATCGTCGACATTACGCCGCCCGCCGCATGTCTCCAGCCTGACGCCGCAGCTCGACTATTCGCGTCCACGTCCCGCCTATCCGTCAGGATTTGCTGCTCCGGCGCAATGGATCGCGGATAGTCAGGCGGCCTGCCATCTTCATGCTGTGCCGGAAATCTTGGGAGCAGAGGGATGGGCATTGGGCTCGCATGCGATTCAGCGCCGGGCCTGTACCGGTTGGCGATGATTACTCGGCGCCGGCGGCAACAGCCTTGCCTCGGATCTCAGGGGACGTTAGCCGCGCCGGGCGTCGGCGTCGACGTGAAGCTCCAGTCCGAAGCCGCGTTGTTGGTGTCGGCGCCATTCGGAATCCGCGCAAGCGTACCTACTGCGACATTGCTGTCCGCGGTCGCCACGGGCAAGGGCGATCCCTCCACCAGATTGACGGTGCCGAGGCCCGCAATCATCGCCGCCGTGATCGAACCTTCGTAGGACAGCGCATCGATGAGGGTGTTGGCGATGGTGTCCACCAGCGCGATGGCGTCGGGCGACCCGTTCTGGATGTTGTCCATGGCCAAGGGGAAGAGGATCGATACCGTTCCCGGTGCCGGGACCACCGTGTTGGTGCGGATGACCAGGTATGCGCCGGGCGCAAGCGCGCCACCGGGCGTCAGATCGATGGTGAGGTACGTGGTGTTATTGGCTCCGTTGACCAGCACCAGACTCTTGCCCGACAGGCTGATCGACGCGGACGACGAATTGAACAGTTCGATGAACTCGCCAGTATCCGAACCGACCTGGTCGTAATCGATCTCGTTGATGGTCAGCCCGCCCGTATTCGCGCCCGTCACCGTCATCGCGCCCAGGTTCGCCACCTCGAACGTCAGGCCAGGGTTTGCGCCGGCGCCATTGACATCGCAATACGTGTAGCTCGCACCATTGTCGAGCGAGAAACGATACGTATAGGTGTAAATTCCCGGTTGCATCGGTGCCAGGAAAGCGCCCTGGAATTCGTCGTCGTTGCCGACCTGCGTGTTGTACGCGGCCGCAACAAAAGTCCAGCCGGACAGAGTCCGTGGATCGCTGCCTTGCACCGCATAGCCGAGCTCCGCATAGACGTTGGCCGGTGCGCCGGGAGGCTCGGTGACACCCGCTTCAAACAGCCGCCCGAAAATGGTGGGCGTGACGGCGCCGACCACCACGCTGAAGCTAGCCGGGAACTGGATGTTGCAAAAGTCCGCCTCCAGCGCAAGGTCGGTCTCGTTGAGTACGGCTTCCACCCGAACACCCGCGGAGCGCGAGACTCCCAGCCGCGCCGTCGTCAGGATGACGGGCACCGCAGACTGGCTGTTGCTCGCCGCAGTGACGGTCACAAATTCGAACGCCAAACCGGCCGGTACGGTGGTGCCGCCCCCGACCACCGTGAGACGTGCCGGATCAGACGATGTAATCGGGATGAACGTATCGCTGACCGCGACTTCCGAAAGGGTGACCCGCAATGGAACAGGTGAAGTGACCATGTCGGTCGCGCCTGCGAGCACGCGCGTGGCGTTGGGTCCGAAAAATACGATGCCCGGTTCAAGACCATCGCCAAAGAGCGGATCGACCGGCACGGGCTGCGCGCCCGCCGCCGCTGCAAGGCCGAGCAGCAATCCACCCATACCCACGAATACAAATTTGCGCATGGTTGATCCCGTGTGGAAAGTGGTGCTCGGATTGCCTCGCCGCTGGATTGTCCTCCAGCCGACCACCTGCGGCCAGCGATTCACTCACCGGCGCACTCAGCCGGGGTTCAAGTCGATGCCTCACGATCATCCCCTGAAAACAGGAGCAAATCATGAAAGCGCTACGAACCCTGACCCTTCTGCTGGCGGTCTCCGCCACCCCCGCGTACGCGCAGTACGCCTACGACTACGATTCGCGGACGGGTGATCCGGGGCTGGACGCCGTGCTCGACACCATCAATCTGCTGTTCCGCGACGAGCCCGACTATTACGTTGATCAGATCGTCTACGAGACGCAGGCGCCGCCCGTCATCGTGCGCGAGTACATCGTGGAGCGTCATTACGCGCCGGCGGACGTGTACATGATCGGTGAACTTTCGCAGTCATCGGGTCAGCCGTTTGCGGTAGTCGCGGAAAGGTTCGACACCAACCGTGGTCGCGGCTGGGGTGTCATCGCCAGGGACCTCGGCATCAAGCCCGGTTCCGCTCAGTTCCATGCGCTGAAAAACGGCACCACGGTGTTCGTCGATCGGGGCAAGATGAAGCGCGCGAAGTCACCAAAGCCAGGGAAGACCGTGGGCATTTACGCACCGCACACGCCCAATCACACCGCTGCGGGTCATGCGCAGTCGAAGCCGCACGGCAAAGGCAATAGCGGGAAGTCCGACCACGGCAAGGCAAAGGGCAAGCAAAAGCACTGATTGCGTGATGGGAGCGGCGCCGCGCACGCCGGCTGGAGCTGCTACCGAGGATCCAGCAGTCGTGGTGCGGTGGGCCGCCAGCCCTGCTTCCGCGTATCGGTGCCGCACTGCAGTGGAATCGGATTGCCCGCCCGCTTCGAACCGGATGCGATCGATGATGTCGCCAACGCTCGCGCGGCGGCAGTGAATTCGAAACTGTCGGAGAACACCAGCGGATTGAGGCCCACGCGATTGGCCAGATGCACGTGCGAGTTCTGCCTGTTGCTGCAATCGCACGCATGCGGACCGGCTAATTCGCCGCAGTCGGCGAGCACGTCCTGAAACCGGCGACTGCCGTCAAAATTGAGGTAAGTCATTGGGTCGGGCGCCAGAAACTCGTGGTCGAGGCCGAACTGGTGTCCAACTTCATGCGCCACCGTGTGGCAGATCTCCGGCACGTTCGGACCGTAAAGCTGTGCAAAGGTGAACGAGATCGAGTTGTCGATGCCGGCGCCGCACAGCCAGGGTGCAACGCCTCCGACTTCGTTTGAAAAACCGAGCTGGTTCGGCGTTCCGCCCACCATGGCTTCCCGATGTGGCACGTTACCCGGCTCTGCCGTCATTACGGCGATATGGTAAGGCGCCATGACTGCGCGAACACAAGTGACGAGCGCGTCGAACGTCGCGTCGCCGAAAGACCAGGGCGACAAGGTTCGCGTGCCCGAAATGATCGACGACGTATTGTTGATGGAGCTTTCCATGCCCGAAATCACAGTGCACCCACCCGGTCGGCAGCTATTGAGATAAACAAGCTTGACCGGCCGCGTTGCTCCGCTCGCAGGTAGCGTCGCGTTGATCCCAACGGTTGCACTCGGTGCCGCGACGAGCACCGGACTGCCGCTCAACGGATCGCAACTGCTCGCGCTGCATGACACGTTGTCGTACAGACGCGACTCGCGTCCGCTTGCGTCGAAACGCACGCGATAACTGCCGCTCACGAGTGCTGACGACACATAGACGCCATTGCCGTCGCTGTCCACTGCCACCACGGCCTGGCCCGCGTCGTTGAATATCGTGACCAGCGCACCGGGTAGGGGCTCGCCAAACTCGTTTCGCACGGTGCCACCAATCGTCCCGCCCGGAGCCAGCGCAAAATTGACGCCGTTTACCGACTGGCCTGCACCCACGACGATGGGGGTGCCGCTGGCGACCTGGCAACTGCCATTCGGACAAGGCCGGTTGTCATACAGCTCGTCGAGAAATCCTGCGGACGATGCAGTCCGCGCGAAGTGCGATCCGGGTGCTAGTCCCGCTGCCCGGTAGATACCATCCACGTCGGTAAACGCACCGCCGAACTGCACGTCATTCGCGTCTTGGATCGTCACCAGCACGTTGGCCAGCGGCGCGCCGCTAGTGCTGGTGACGCGCCCTGCGATGCTCGCGCCCGTCCCCAGCAGGAGTTCGCCGGTGACTGTCGCTCCCTTGGGCACGTTGAGCGTCACACCTTCGAACAGATTGCAGGAGAGACTTGGGCACGGATCATCGGGGAACCGCTCACCGAGACAGGGTGTATTGCCTGCTGCGCCGCAGGCAGATGCGGTTCCGGCAAACCGCACCGCGCCGCCGGAAATCACCAGCAGCCGGGCGACGCCGGCGGCGGGTGCTAACCCGCCCACGGCCTCTTCCCGGCCCGGCACCCGTGCGATGACCTGGCCTGACATCAACTGACCCGTCACCGAATTGCGCAAGCCGACCTCGAGCGTGGCCGCCGGAGCGAGCGCGAAGTCGATTCCAGTGACATCCTGCCCCGCCGCGACGATCAGGTTCTGCGCTGTGCCGGCGCACAGCACGCCGATGCACTGCACATTCGGAAAGAGTTCGTCGAGCAGCGTGGCATTGGGCGAGACCGCGCGCACGGTGTAAGTGCCGGGCTCCAGTTCCGAGTTCGACCAGTTGCCCTCACCGTCCGTGGCAGTGCTGATGACGCTGCCATCCGATACTCGCGCGATCTGGACTTCCACCCCCGCGAGGGCCTGGCCCGTCGCAAGTTCGGTAACTCGCCCGAGCAAGGCGCCCGTGCTGCGCGCCACCACGAAGTTGATGCCCGCCACGGTGTTGGGCGCGGTGACCGCGATGAGGTCGCCGATCAGGGGATCGCAGTCGCCCTGCGCCGCGCACGGCTCGTTGTCCCACACTTCCGACGGATACGATCCGAACGGAATGCCGGCGACCCGGTAATTGCCGCTGGGCAATCCGGCGCCGGTCACCCAGTTGCCGCCGGTGACGTCGGCCTGGTCGAGCAAAGTGCCAGTGGCGTCGAACAGCGACACGATGCCGCCGAGCTCGACAGGCATGCCGTCGCTGGCGCGCGTCATCGTGCCACTGATGGCGCCGCCCGGCGCCAGCGCAAAATTCACGGCACCAATGCTTTCGCCGCTGGCGACATTGAAACTGGTCGCGCCGCCAAGCGCGCAACCAAGGAAGGGACACGGAAGGTTGTCGAATGCCTCGTCGATCAGTTGCGCACGATTGGCGGTGACGACCTTGACCACCCCGGGAAGGGGACGCAGCGTATAGGTGCCGTTGGCCGCGAGCAGCACCGTATCGGCGGACAGGAGATCGGGCGCCGTCACCGCGGACACGGACCCCACGCCGACCGCGGCACCCGATCCACTTCGCGTCACCGCTCCGCTGATCGATCCGCGCGCGATCAACGCAAAGTTGATGCCGGTCACCGCGGTGACGCCATCGAATACGACCGGCGTTGCCGCTGCAAAATTGCATCCGCTGGTGGTGCAGCCGATATCGGGATGCAGCTCCTCGATCAGCGGATACTTGCCGGCGCGGATGAAGTAGGAACCCGCAGGCACATTGAGTGCGAACGCGCCGTTGCTCCCGGTGAACACCACCGCAGCGACCTCGGTTGGGGAAGTGAACGCGACGACCACCGCGCTCCCCACCGGCGTCCCGCCGGGTGCCGTGACCGTTCCCCGTATCGCCTGCGCCGATGCGATGCCGCAAAGCAACAGGCCCATCGTGAAATACGACAGCGCACGGCGATGGCATTGCCGGATGAACGGGAGCGTGGGAAGACCGAGCATTGCCGTTCCTGCGTGAGGGACAAACGTATCAACCCGGAAAGCTGCGCAATCCCGCCACCAGCAACATGCGGGCCATCCCGGAGGGTCGGGCATCGCGTTGCGTGGAGGCCCGGGAACGCCATCGGTTTCGGGCTGCTCCGGGAAATGCGCATACCACTGGTATGGTACGTGCATGGCAGAGCGCATGGGTTTTTCGGCCCTGTTTGCCCACGTGACACGGATCCACGGCGAGGATTCTTGAATTCCAGATGCGTGTCGACGTTCCCACGCTCGTTGTCGTCGCCGCCGTTACCGCTGCGCTGCTCGCGCTTGCCGTGGCACTCACGTTGCGCGGGCAACCGCCTCAGCTCCGCAGCAGTGTCAGGGCCTGGACGACGGGCATCGCCATCCAGGCCGCGGGTTGGCTGCTGATCGGATTCCGCGGCGCGCTGCCCGATGCGGTCACCATCGTGTTCGCGAACGTCGCGATTGCGTTTGGCTATGCAGTCTGCATCCACGCGCTGCGCCTGTTCGGCGGCTTGCGCGGAAGTCCCTGGGGTGCGTATGCGCTCAGCGCCGGGGTGTTGATTGCCTCGTTGGTATTCACGTTCGTGGAACCGAGCCGACATTGGCGGATGGTGGTCAATTCGGCGCTCCTGGGCACGATCTTCGGCCACGCGGCGCTGATCGCCTGGCGGCTGCGCGCCGTGCACGGACCGCGACCACCGAGCCACCTGTTGTTGACCGGGGTGTTCGCGCTCGGTGCAGTCATGCTCGTGGCTCGAGCAGTCGTGGTGGCGCTCGAAGGACCGCAACCTTCCGGCGGAATCCTCGCGCTCAGTCCGTTCGTAGCCGCACTCTACGGTTCGACTGCATTTGGTCCGGTACTCGCCACTTTCGGGTTCGTACTGATGTGCAACGATCGTCTGCACCGGGAGCTCGAACAACTCGCCACGTTCGACACACTGACCGGCGTGTACAACCGGGGTAGTCTCGAACGCCTCGCGGCCGAGGCCGTCGCCCAGGCGTTGCGTCATGGCCGTCCCGTCGCAGTGATGCTGGTGGACGCGGATCACTTCAAACGCATCAACGACGAGTTCGGGCACGAAGCCGGCGATTCGGCATTGCGCGTGCTCGCCCATTGCCTGCAGTTTTGCGTGCGGCCGGGTGACGTGGTCGGACGATTCGGTGGCGAGGAATTTGTCGTGGTGATGCCCGGCGCCGACGAAGCCGCGGGCGTGGTGGTCGCCGAACGCCTGCGCCAACGCATGGAAACGTTGCGCCTGGGCGAGGCAACCGGGGACCTGGCCTTGCGTGTGTCGGTCGGAGTTGCGATGCGGCGAGAGCGCGACGACCGTTACGTCCAGGTGCTTCGCGAAGCCGATCGCGCCCTGTACGAAGCCAAGCGCACCGGCCGCAATCGGGTCATGGCGGCGTCGGCCATGGCAACCTCCAAAGCGACTTGAGAGAACGCGGGGGATCGAGTCAAAGACTCGCCCGCATCGGCCACGCGCTTGCGAACAGAGACGCTGCGTGAGCTGCCCAACACGCGGCGGCGCAATCAGTCCTCATCAGGATCCGGCTGGCCAAGAAATCCCGCGACAGTGAAATGTACGCGGCTGTCGGCGAGGTCGCGCACGAGAATCAAAACCGGACCCGGCAGGCGCAGGTTGCCGCCTTCGTTGACCGACGCGAATCCTGCGTCCCAACTCAGCGACACGCAATCGGCGTCGGTCAGCAGACAGCCAATCGAGGCTCGGTCGGGCATGCTGTTGGCTTCCTCATAGGCCGCGACAACGCCATTGCCGGCGTCGGCGACCGCCTGGAATTTTTCCATCAGTTCGCGTGCACTGCCCGTGCCTTCGAGATTCAGTGTGCCGAGCAGATCGCGAATCGCCTGCACCGCGTCCGGTCCAATCATCAGCACTTCGTTCATTTCTGCGATTGGGTTGAAGGTGCCGTCGAGACTTGAGCCGGGCAGAGTGAACAGATGGATCGCGAGGCTCGCGCCCGTGAGTACATCCATGCCCTCGGTCGGCCCTATGAACTGGCGCAGGAGTCCGGCGAAGGCCAACACGATGCCCGAGTTGACGACGTGGTCGATAGCGTCGCCGTAAATCTTGTCGACAACGTGGTTGCGCAAGCCCGACGCGAGCGCTGCACCCGCGAGCGCGCCGGCGAACTGCACCTGGCGGCCAGGTGCTGGCGGCGCAGGCTCGAGCATGCGCACGAAGCTGTCGAGCTCGGCCAACACCAGCCGCGGTAGACGCGATGCAAGCAGCGCTGCGGTCTGGCCGTTGCTCGACACTGCCGAATGCGGGGTCGGGGTCAGCGTGTCGAGGCGCACCGAACGCAGGCGCAACTGCTCATCGAGCGCGCGCAACGGAGCGAGATCCGCGTCGCCGCTGTTTACATTGAGCGCGGCAAGCGCGATCGAGGCGGCCCCGATCTGTGCGTTCGTCGCGGTGATCGTTCCGAGCCACATGCGGTCGGCAGCGGTCTCCGGAAAGCCCGCCGCAGTCATGACGGCGAGGCCAGGAAAAAAACCGCTCTCCGGAGCGGTGATGGGCGCCAGTCGCAGCAACGCGAGGTCGGCGCGTAGCGCATTGGCGAGAACGCCGAAGTCAGCGCGCAACGCGGCCAACGCGACCGTGTTGTTGGCCAGCGCCGCGATCTGCAACTGCCGATACCGCTCCGGCAACGCGGCGATCAGCGCGCGGAAGCGTTCGTGCGCGGCGAACTGCGGCGTCGCCGGTCGCGGCGCGGTGACGGTGAGCAACGCCTCGGCAACCGCCGAGGTGTCGCTGCGTGTCGCGCGTACGCGGTAACGGCCGCGCGTGGTGGATGCCGTGTTCAACGTGTTGCCGCTCACAGTGGCTGCCGCTCCCGAACTCAAGCCGGGCTCCGCGCTTACGCTGAACGCGATCGACGGTTGCGGCTGTGAGGGCGTTCCGTTGGCATCGATGGCCTGCGCTGACAACGTCATCGACTCGCCCGCATCGAGCAGCGACCGTGGCAGCGCGAAGCGCAGCGGTGGACCCGATACGATCGTGAGATTCACCGCGCTACCGGGCGAAACGTAGGTCGCTGCCGGAGGCGCCTGCAACAGGATCGTGCCTGGCGGCAGTAGCGCATCGGTGGCGAACGCGACTGCACCGAGCGCAAAACCGGCATCGGCGAGCAAGCCTTCGCCGGCAGCGCGAGTGCGTCCTACAACGTCGGGCACCGGTCGCGGCGCCGGGCCAGTCGAGATGTCGAGCGCAATTCGTGCGGCCCGCGGCAGGGGCGTTCCCGCCGCGGGCGATTGCGCGACAACCGCGCCGATCGGCACGCTCGCGCTCGGGACCGGTGTGAGCTCCCCCACCGCGAGATTCGCGGCACTTAGCGTCGAGCTTGCTGCAGCTTGCGTCTGGCCGATCACGTTGGGTGTCGCGACCGCCTCGGTGACCGATACCACGAACACCTGCGAACCGGAGGCGGCACGCGGATCGGTGACGCGCACGTTGAAACGATTGGTGCCGATCTGCGCTGCCGTCGGCGTCCACGCGATGACGCCGGCGGAGCTGATGGTCGCGCCCGCGGGCGCCTGGTCGAAGGCAAAGCTCAAAACGTCGCCAGGCTCCGAGCTGAGCGCGAGCACGTCGTAGCGGTACGGCACGCCGGACGCGGCGTTGAGCGGTGGTTGCGACACGACGCGCGGCGGAAACACCTCGGGTCTGACGGTGATGCGCACGTTCGCGGGTGGCGAAGTTGAAACGTCATCATTGGCGGTGTATGTGAAACTATCGATTGAGAATTGATCGGAAGGTGTCGCGAGAGCGATCCGAAGATTGTCGATAGCCCAGGACTCGTCGTTGATTCCCTGGTCGATGGCGACCGACTTGAACGTAATGGTCGCAGTGGAAGCGGTGTGCGGAATGCCCTGCAACACGGGGTCGGCGCCGAGATCGTAGGCGCTGTCGCTGAAGAAGCCACCACCGCCGAAACCCAGCTCGACGCGGCGCGCGAGTTGCACGCCCGGGGGCGGCACGTAGGTTTGAGTCTGGCTCGCCAACGCGTTGGCGAAGGACTCGAAGAACACGACGTTGCCATCGAGCGTGACCTCGAAGTTGTCGCCGGCCGGGAAATTGCCGGAGCCGTCCCACGAGTCGATGATGCCAAGAAGAACACCCAGATCGAGGGCACTATGCGGCGGCAGATTGACCAGCGTGACGGTGACCGGAACGTTGGCGCCGCCGCGCAGGAAGCTGCCGCCGAACTGGTTGCCGGGCGCGCCGAGCCCGGCATAGCCCTGCACGCCGGTCAGCGTCGATTGGCCGGGCGCAACTACCGACGGAATGCCGTTTTCAAAATCGATCGAGAGCACGGTCGTGCCCTGCGCCTGCCTCGCTGACCCCGGCGCTTCCGGCGCTGGCGTGTAAGTAAAGGCGCCACTGGGCTGCAGGTTGAGCGTACCGCCGCTGGTGCCGGTGACCAGCGCAGCAGTCAACGAATCCTGATTCGCATCGCTATCGTTGCCGAGCACACCGGGCGCGGCAATGGAAAGGGTTTCGCCGACGGTGACTGCGTATTCGTCATCCACCGCGATGGGCGCGGTAGCCGCGATAACGTCGACATCGAACTCACCGCTGGCGCTATCGCCGAGTGTGTCCACGACATCGACACGGATGCGTTGACGTCCGAGCTGCGGTGCGACCGGCGTGTACTGCATGGCGCCGTTGGCGGAGCCGATGGTCGCGCCAGCCGGCGCCAGACTCAGCGCGTAGGTGAGCGTATCGCCCGCATCAGGATCGGTCGCGACCACGGTGAAGGCGAGCAGTCGCCCCACGGTTGCCACGCGGCTGGGCAACGCGGCGAGCACCGGCGCCTGATTCGCGCGCTCGACGGTAATGAAGAATTGGGTGACATCGCTTTCGCCAGCGGAGTCGACCACCCCGACGCGCACCAGCACCTGCCCGAGGTCGGCAACGGTAGGGGTCCAGCTCAATGCGCCGGCTGCCGTGACGGCGAGCGTCGCCGGACCCGCGAGCTTGGCGAAGCTGAGCGTATCCCCGGCGTCGGGATCGATTGCGCTCAGCACAACACTGACGCTCGCGCCAATGCGCATGCGCTGATCAGCCACCGCATTCAGGCGCGGCCGGCGATTGGTGCTGAGCACGCCCACATTGAAGCTGGCGTCGGCGCGCGCGTTGGACTGATCGGTCACGCGGACGATGAACGACGCGGTGCCGGTTTGACTAGCCGTAGGCGTCCACGCAATCACGCCCGTTTGTGCATTGATGCTCGCGCCCGAAGGGGCCCGCGGCAACGAGTAGACGAGCACGGACGGCATCAGGAAAGGCACGGCCACCGCCTGCACGGCAACCGACTCGCCGAGAAACACCGCGCGATCGGCGATCAGGTTGATGCCGAGTCCCAATTCGAAGCTGTTGCCGAAGAGCACATCGGGCGAACCGGCGACAGCGTTCGCACCGTTGCTGATCGGAGCCCGTGTGGCGACGTTGGACTGGGTGTCGATTGAATACGTCGTCGCCCCCATCGCATGCGAGAACACGAAACTGGCCAGTAACAGTGACCAGCGCGGAGCGCGGGTCGCATTTACGTTGAACATGGTCACGGTCGTGAACCCTCTGCGGTGCGAGCCGGCGGCGCATGCCGTGGCGGTCTTCAAAGCTACAACCCGCTTTGGTCGCCTTTCCCGCCAATGTCAGATAATTCCGGGCAAAACGCTCGGGCGCGACAAGAACGGAGCTGCGATAAGGACGAGGAAGATTGCGGCGTAGCCATCCATCCGCTGCTAATTGTCGTACGGTGAATACCGCTCGCGCCTGCAGCCGCTTCGACCACTGGAAGTGAACCTGGCACCATTTCATTCGTTGCCGTGCGGCGTACGTCCCCAATTCCGAGCCCAAGTTGACCCTTGTTTGCCGCGCTTGAAGAGCCGGCCGCCAACGCAATCGTCACCAAGTGTGTCGCGCATCACGTGTTTCTGTTCAGGTTCAGGGCATGATGCGCGGGCAGATGGGAACCGGGGTGGTGCGATGGTGGGTTCGAGGGCCTGGTCCGCGGCGACCGCGCTGTTCGTGGCGTTATCGCTGCTGCCCATTGCGGCGCTTGCCCAGGGCGCACCACCGCTCTTCGGCAGCAGCTTCGAGAACGGCGAGCCCAGCGCGGTGCCGGTCATCGCCAGCGATACCGAGGCCGCGCGCTTCCTTGACCATGCGACGTTTGGCGGGCGGCTGCAGGACATCGCGCGGCTGCGGCAACTCGGGTATGTCGGCTGGTTGAACGAGCAGTTCAACGCGGTGGTTTCGCTCGAAAAGCCGTATCTCGACTGGGTTAGCAACCTGCCCGCCAACAGCGGCGTCTACCAGTCGCAGCGCCTGGAAGCATGGTTCATCCACACCGCGCAAATGCGCAATCCGAGCAACCCCGCGCTCACGCACGACGACCAGTTGCGGCAGCGTGTGGCATTCGCGCTCAGCGAAGTGATGGTGGTGTCGGACAAGAATGCGGCGCTGCTGTTCCAGCCGTGGGCGCTCGCCGACTACCAGGACATGCTTGCGCGCAATGCGTTTGGCAACTACCGCACGCTGCTTGGAGAAGTGACGCTGCATCCGGCGATGGGTCGCTACTTGAGCATGCTCGGCAATCGCAAGAACGATCCGGTGCTGAACATCCGCCCCGACGAGAATTATGCGCGCGAGATCCTGCAGCTGTTCTCGATAGGGCTCACGCAACTCAACCAGGACGGCACCGAGGTACTGGTCGGCGGCAATCCCGTGCCGACTTACAGCCAGGGCACGGTGCGCGGTTTCGCCCACGTGTTCACGGGCTGGAATTTCGCGGGCTGCACTGCACAGAACTACGGCGACTGCGAGCCGGGCAATCCTTACAACACGCCCTGGTTCACGCCGATGGCGCCGGTGGAGGCTTTCCACGACAACACGACGGCGAAGCAACTGCTGGTCTATCCCGGCGTTTCCCTGGCGGGCGGCACGCTGCAGCCAGGCGGCAACGCCGCGCAGGAGCTGGCCGCGGCGCTCGACAACATCTTCAACCACCCGAACGTCGGGCCCTTCATGGCGCGGCACCTGATCCAGCGCCTGGTCACGAGCAACCCGTCACCTGCCTACGTCGGGCGCGTCGCGGCGGCCTTCAACAACAACGGGTCAGGCGTGCGCGGCGACATGAAGTCGATGATCCGCGCGATCCTGCTAGACCCGGAAGCGCGCGCAGGTTTGCTGCCGACGCCGCAATCCTTCGGCAAGTTGCGCGAGCCGATCACGAAGCTGGTGCGCCTGTTCCGCATCGC
>JBKJSW010000100.1:0-3714 GCA_046595765.1 Ahniellaceae bacterium | reverse complement strand
CCCATCAGTGTCACGCTGAACCCCGTCTCCCTGGACGCTGCACCGCCCTGCGTGATGGGCGCAACCAGCAGCAGGCCCGACGCCTTGTTGAAGGCGTCGGCCGACAGGACCAGCACCGGTCGCGAGCCTCGAATTTCCTTGCCACGAGTGGGATCAAGGCTGAGTTCGAGGATATCCCCGCGTGACGGCAGCCCTCGACTCAAAGTAATTCCCGACCCATTGCGCCGTCGCGCAGCGACGCGTCATCCCGTTGCCACGCAGCCGGCGACTTCGGACTCGATGCCAATCGGTCCGCAAGGCTGCGCCGCGCAGGCGTCACCGACAACGTACGGCCCTCCACCACCAGTTCCACCACGGAACCCGCCTCGACCGACAGCGCGCGTGCAATGGTCTTCGGGATCGAGAGGATGATTGAACCGCCAGATTGGCGCAGTGTGGCAGCGCAGGACATGGGCTGGATACAGGTCAAGTATTTTACTGAAGTAAAATACTAGCGGTACGTGCAGGAGCTTTCAATGTGTCGCCGCGTGAGATACCTCGCTGCGGCATCCGGGATGGAATTGCCACCTCCCTGGAGCAATCGGCCGCCATTACGCGACCTCCTTCGCCTGCGCGTGAATGTCCCGACGCCCATTGCGATTCGTCGCGCACTCTGCCGTCTTCGTTAGACTGCCCTGCCCCCTCAAGCGAGTGGCTGATGAAGAGCCCGGTTGCCCTGCTCTCATGGGCCTGTGCGTTGATGTGTCTCTGCGCAGCGGCAGCAGGCGCGCCCGTGGACAAGGTGGAGGCCGCGATCGTGCGGCATGTCCAGCGCGACCACGGGCGATCGCTGGCGCTGCTGAAGGAAACAGTCGACATCAACAGCGGCACGATGAACTTTGCCGGTGTGAGGCGGGTCGGCGCGGTGTTCGAGCGCGAGTTCAAGGCGCTTGGCTTCACCACGCAATGGATCGACGGCAGCCGCTTCAACCGTGCAGGCCATCTGGTGGCGAGCCATGGCACGCGCGGCTCGCGCATCCTGTTGATCGGCCACCTTGACACCGTGTTCGCCGAAGACAGTCCGTTCCAGTCGCTGCAACTGTCCGGGCCGCGCGTGGGCAGCGGTCCAGGCGGCACCGACATGAAAGGCGGCGACGTCATCATCGTGCATGCGTTGCGCGCGTTGCGAGCCAGTGGCCAGCTCGACCGCATGCGCGTGCGCGTGGTGCTCATGGGCGACGAGGAGAATCGCGGCGCGCCACTGCCGCTCGCCACGCAATCGCTGATCGCGGCCGGTGACTGGGCCGACATTGCATTGGGCTTCGAGGACGGCGATGGCGATCCGAAGACCGCCGCCGTGTCCCGACGTGGCTCCAGCAGCTGGCGGCTGAGCGTCACCGGCAAACCCGCGCATTCGTCGCAGATCTTCCAGCCAGACGTGGGCGACGGTGCGATCTTCGAGGCCGCGCGGATCCTCGACGCATTTCGGCAGGCGCTGTCGGCAGTGCCCAACCTCACGTTCAACCCGGGCGTGATCGTGGGCGGCACCGATGTGGCACTGGATCCCGACAGCTCGCGCGGCACCGCGTTCGGCAAGGGCAACGTGATCGCGCAAAGCGTTGCAGTGGAAGGCGACCTGCGCGCGATTTCACCCGAACAGTTGGCGACGGCGCGCGCGACCATGCTCGGGATCGTCAGCCGGCACCTGCCGCACACCGATGCCACGCTGGTGTTTGAAGACAGCTACCCGCCCATGGCGCCGACCGCAGGCAACCGCCGGTTGCTTGCCCGCTACGACGCCGTCAGCCGTGACCTTGGCCTTGGCCCCGTGACTGCGATCAACCCTCGCAATGCCGGCGCGGCCGACATCAGTTTCGTGGCCGACCGGGTCGACATGGCGCTCGATGGCATCGGCCTCATGGGGTCCGGCGGCCACACGGTGGATGAGGTGGCGGACTTCTCTACGCTCGACTCGCAAACCGCGCGCGCCGCGGTGTTGATCTACCGGCTGAGCAAGTAGGCAACCCGCCCGACTTTCACCTGCTGCCCGCAGCGAACCCGTTGCAGCGTGACGCGCAAATCGCTCGGTCAGCCCTTTATTTGCTTCTGGCGTGAGTGCGCGCGACGCGGCCACTGCCGCGTGGCGGAGCGCTCTGCCGATCCGCTATCGTGCGTTGTCCGGCATTCGTCGCCGCACGCGGAGTCGATTGAATGCGTCACTTCGAGGTGCATGCGATGGGCAACTGGGGCGGCGATGCGGCCATGCGGGTTTGGATCGTCGCTTGCGTGACGTTGCTATCCGCTTCCTCGACGTGGTCGCAAACACCGTCCATGGGCAGGAGCATCGAGGCGGGCGAACCGCTGCCTGGCAACGCGCTCAGTGCGGGCGAACTCAGGGTCTGCGTCGGGCTTTCGGCGGAAATCGATGTGCTCTCGACGGAGCTCCAACGCCTTCAAGGCGACGTCGATACGGCGCGATCGCACCACGAACATGCGGCGCGATGGCTCGACGAGCGCGGGAGCGCGCTCGACAACACCGACGCAGCGGCCGTGGAGCGCTATAACCAGTCGGTCGACGAACATGCCCAGCTGGTCAGGACATACAACCTGCTGCTGCCCGCATTCAATGCGCAGGTCGCGCTGCACAACGTCGCGATCGGCAAGTTCAACGAACGCTGCACCGACCGGCCCTATCGCCGCAAGGACTGGCTGGAACTGCAGCACTCCGATTGACCAGTCGTCGACTACGGATCCACTTCCGATCCGCTTTATCGAACACCTCTATCGGCGCACGCCGATCGCCTTCCACACTGCTTCCATGTCGACATCCCGCCCGGCGCGGCGCGCGTCGAAAGACGGTTGCACGAGCACATCGGGAGTCACGCTCGCGTCAGGCGTGTTGTCTGCGTAGGTCGCTGCCAGCAACGGGATATCCACCGCCACGCCGGAGTTCGGAAGGTTGACCCAGGCCAGTTGGCCGCCGTTGAGTCCGCGCAGGTTTCCCCCTGTGCGTTGTCCGACCAACGTGGCAGCGCCGCTTTGCTGGACCAGTTTTGCGAACTGGAAAGCCGCCGAACTATTTTCCCCGCCCACCAGTACGAACGTGCGGCCCTGGTACGGCGCGGCGACCGGTGCAACCGTCTGCGCTTTGCGGGCGTTGGGGAGATAACGGTATTTGCCGGCCGCGGTGCCCTCGGTGATTTTCTCAACTTGCCCAGTGCGATCGAAGAAACTGAAGTCCCACGTGTCCAGGTAGCGTGCGAGGATGTACGGAACGCGCTCGTAAGTCGATGTCGACTGGTCAGAAACGAAGTTGACCGGCTCGTCAATCAGATACGACAGAACCTCGCCGCCGATGGCGCCATCGCCGCCCTCGTTGTCACGGATGTCGATCACCAGGAACGAAACCTGCTCGGCGGTCAATCGCGCAAATGATTTCGCGAGAAATCCTTTCCAGTCGAATGTCGAACTGTGAAACGAGAACGTCGGAAGCGACAGGAAGCCCACGTCCTTCTCGATGCGAAAAGCCCAGTCCTCGCTCGGCAACACGAACCCTTTCGCAGCGAGCGCCGCTTCACGCGCAGCCAGCGACACGACTTGCACGGCAACCGAGCGGGCTGCCGTGTTTCCAGTCCGGACTTCCAGCTGGTAACGCGAACCGGACGGTGGTGACAGCAACGGCCAGAGGATATCCATCTGGCTGTAGTCGTTGCGGTCGTGGCCCAGCTGGCGCAA
>JBKJSW010000082.1:0-3478 GCA_046595765.1 Ahniellaceae bacterium | reverse complement strand
CGGAACTGCCGTTGACGGAGCTTTACGCCATCGCGGAAAACGGTGCGCATGGCGGCGTGGTGAACGACCATGCACGACCGTGAGATGACGATCGAGGTCACCGTGGTCAATCCGCTCGGCCTGCACGCACGGCCCTCGGCGCGGCTGGTGCAGCTGCTGGCACCCTTCGATGCGGAGATCTGGCTTTCGTTGCGCGGCCGCGAGATCAATGCCAAGAGCATCATGGGACTCATGATGCTGGCCGCCGCGCAGGGAGCGGTACTGCGGGCACGTGCCGAGGGTCCGCAGGCTGCCGAGGCCCTGGACGCACTGGCCCGTGCCTTCGCCAATGGCTTCGATAGCAGCAATGCCCGCCCGGTTTGAACTCGGTGGCACGATGTGTTCGCGCGGGATGGCGCTGGGACGTGCACGACTCATCTACCCGGTCCGTTTCGAGGTTGATGCCAGCATCCTGACCGCACCGGAGGCCGCGACGGAAGCCACGCTGTTCACCCAGGCCGTCGCCACCGCGCACGCGCAACTGCGTGCGGTGCGCGAACGCATCCCGCAGGAGCTGGCCGACGAACTCGGCGAGTTCATCGATTCGCATGCGTCGATACTCGACGATCCCGATTTCACCGGCGCGATCCTCGCGCGCATCGGCAACGAGCGCGTCCGCGCCACCACCGCGCTGAAATTCGAGCGCGACAAGCTGGCCGCGGCGTTCGATCGCGTCGAAGATCCCTACCTCAAGTCGCGGCGCGACGATTTCGACCAGTTGATCGCGCGCCTGTACGCGGCGCTCAAGCGCGGCGAAGCGAACCTCGCCATCGAGACCGGCGATGCGCCGGTGGGTGAGCTGCTGGTCGCGGAGACGGTCGGCCCGGCGGAGTTGATGCGCCTTTACCAGCACGGCACGCTCGGCTTCATCACGGTCGGCGGCAACACCTTCGCGCACAGCGCCATCATGGCGCGCAGCCTGTACGCGCCGATGGCGTGCGGCGTGCACGAGGCGTTCGCGCGATTGCACGACGGCGACCTGCTGCTGCTCGACGCCGATCACGGCCGCGTGGTCGTGCATCCGGATGCGCTCGATCTCAAGCGCATGCGCCTCTACCAGCGCGAGGCGCAGCGCAGCCGGCGCGAACGCGGACGCTTGCGCGGTGCCGAAACGGTGACCGCGGATGGCAGCAGCGTCTCATTGCAGGTCAACGCCGAGCAACCCGGCGAGATCGCGGAGGCGCGGCGACTCGGCGCGGCCGGCGTCGGCCTGTTCCGCACCGAATTCCTGTTCCTGCGCGAGGGCGGACTGCCCGACGAAGATGCCCAGTTCCGCGTGTACCGCGACGCGGTGGTGGCGATGGGCGGCAAGCCCGTCACCTTGCGTACGCTCGACCTCGGCGCCGACAAGGCGTCGCCGGCGCTGGACCTCGCGCCCGAGCCCAATCCGGCACTCGGGCTGCGCGGGCTGCGGCTGTCGCTCTCGCGGCGTCCGATGTTCGTCACGCAGTTGCGCGCCATGCTGCGGGCGTCGCAGTACGGGCCGGTGCGCATTTTGCTGCCAATGCTCGGCAGCATCGAGGAAGCGCGCGCGGCGCGCGACCTGCTCGACACCTGCCGCACATTGCTTGCGGGCGACGGCGTGGACGTGGGCGACGATGTGCTGCTGGGCGGCATGATCGAGGTCCCGGCTGCCGCGCTCATCGCTGGCGAACTGCTCGACGAACTCGATTTCCTGTCCATCGGCAGCAATGATCTCGTGCAATACCTGCTCGCCGCCGATCGCGACAACGACGAAGTCAGCGTGGCCTACGATCCACTACATCCGGCCGTGCTGCGCCTCGTCGCGAGCGTCGTCGCCGCGGCGCAACGCGCCGGCAAGCCCGTCACGCTCTGCGGCGAACTCGCCAGCGATCCGCGCTACATGCCGCTGCTGCTGACGCTCGGCCTCAACGACTTCAGCATGCGCGTCTCGGCGCTGCTGGAAGTTCGCGCGGCGCTGCGGGTGTTGTCACCGGTGCGCCTGCGCCAACGCCTGCCTGCACTGCTGGCATGCGGCGATCGCAGCGCGATCGAAGCGCTGCTCGGCAAGCTAGGCTGAGCGCGACCGGCGCGCAGTGCGGCGGCGGCAGCGAATTGTCGGGTCGTCAGGCGTAGCCCACGAACGCGGACTGCTCCGTCAGATACCCGTAGTGCGGATCCCAGGCGAAGACGATTTCCGCGCGCGCGAAGCCTGCCGCGCGCATCGCATCGAGCAAATCCCAACCGAAATGGTAGAAACACAGCACGCCGTCGTCGTTGAGTGGATCGCCGTGGTATTCCGGTTCGAGCAGGTGGCGGATCGACCCATCCGCTTCCACCGCCGCACGTATGGACGTCGCCTGCGATCCATTTAGGAACGGGACGGTGACGACAAACGGCGCGCCACGCACGAGTACGCGCCGCGCTTCGCGCAACACGGCGCGCGTGTCGGGAACGTGTTCAAGCACGTCCATGCTGAGCATTCCGCCGACGCTGCCATCCGCCAGGGTGAGCCGAGTGAGGTCCTCGTGGCGCACCGCCAGCGACGTGCTCTGGGCGAGGAAGTTCAGTTTGAGCGTCTGCATCGCCTGCTGCGCCATCGACGGCACGAACTCGCTGCCGACGACGTCCGGCCAGCGCCTGCGCGCGGCGAGGAAACTACAGCTGACCTGCTCGGTGACGTAGGGCGGCAGTCCTCCCGGCGCCATCAGCTCGCCGAGCAGATGCACGCCGAACCGTTTGCGGCCGACCTGCAGGCAACCCGGGCAACGCAGCGTTTCCCGCCAGACCAAGTGGCCGTCGGCCGGGTGCTGGGGCTGCATCGGCATCGCGTGCTCGGCGTCGCAGGACCAGCAATGCGCGAGGAGGAACTCGCCACCGCGCGCGTACATCATCCTGTCGAGCCGGAGTCGCTCTCCCATTCCCGCTAGGTACGCGGAGCCCAGGTATTCCTCCAGACACGCGAAGCGATCCATCAGCATCTTCGGGCTTCCGGCAACTGTTCCGTCGGGACGTTTCGACCCGGCCGGCCGAGCGCGCATGCGCGAAATCGCAGCAGCGACCCGCTTGATCATGATCACGTGCAATCACACCGAAGTGAAGCCCGCCGCTTCATCGAAACATCGTGACCGCGCGTATCGCGGGCGCGACGCCAGCGTGCTGCGGGGCATCCAACAAGTATTCAATATGCATGCCCGTTGCTTTCCTGTGGGGCATCGCGGCTGGGTGCACCGTTCGACGCGCACCTGGACGCGATGCGGCGAAACGCGCCGGCCCCGTCTGGATGCGACACGCGACCCCGCCGACCACCGCGGTCAACGTGGGCGGCTTGACGGCGCAAGAATACCGCCACCACGCTCCGTCCGACTCCGCATTCCGCCCAATCGCAATGCCGTAATGCAATCATGCGCAGACACGCTGCCGACCGGATGGCCGTCGCGGCGAAGGGGCTGTCGATCCGGGTTCTCCCGGCGTGACC
>JBKJSW010000405.1:0-3597 GCA_046595765.1 Ahniellaceae bacterium | reverse complement strand
ACGCCGGCATCCGCTGGTGGGAGCTACGCAACCTCGGCAGCGCGACGCCGGTGCTTTACCAGGACAGCACCTTCGCGCCGGCGGACGGCGTGCAGCGCTGGATGGGCTCCATTGCGGCGGACCGCTCCGGCAACATGGCGCTGGGCTACAGCGTTAGCGGCACCCTCGACTTTCCCGGCATCCGCTACACCGGTCGGCTGGAAAGCGACCCGTTCGGCACCATGGCCCAGGGCGAAGGCACGTTCGTCGTCGGCACGGGAGGATCCAGCGCGAGCACCCGCCGGTGGGGCGACTACACGTCGATCAACGTCGATTCGTCGGACGACTGCACCTTCTGGTACATCAACGAGTTCTTCGCGGTTACGGGCACCCAGTGGACGCTGCGCGCGGGATCGTTCAAGTTCCCCGATTGCGGGACGCCGAGTTTCGGCATCGCCGCGGTGCCGCTCCAGCAACAGATCTGCACGCCGAACAACGCCTCCATCACGGTCGACGCGCACGGATACAATAGTTTTGCCGGGTCCGCGACGCTGAGCGCCATCGGGCATCCCGCCGGCACTACCGTCGCTTTTTCCCCAGCGTCGATTTCTGCGGTACCCGGCTCGTCCACTCTGACAATTTCCAATACGGGTGCGGTCGCCGCCGGCATCTACAACCTCACGGTAACGGGAACCGCTGGCGCGCCTCCTGTCGGTCGATCGCGCAACGTGGCGGTGGAATTCTTCACGTCGCCCCCGAGTGCTCCCGCATTGACGGGCCCCGCGAACGACCTGGCCAATGCAGGGCTCGGCCCGCTGTTTACCTGGAGTGCTTCGGCAGGAGCGCAGAGTTATGTACTTCAAATCGCAGGCGATGCCGCGTTCACCACAATTGTGCACACCAGTCCTGTCCTGAGCGAGACTTCGTATCAGACCCCTTCCGGTGTGCTCGGTTTCGCCACCCGATACTTCTGGCGCGTCAGGGCCACTAACGTCTGCGGGACGGTAGCGAGTTCGACCGTGCGAAATTTCATCACGCGGCCGCAGGCAGGCCAATGCGCGGCGGGCTCTTCGCTCACCTCGCTGTACGTCGACAACATCGAAAACGGAGTCAACGGCTGGACCACCGACCCGGTGGCTGGCACGACCTGGACGCAGAGCACTGCACGACCGTTCAGTGGGGCGCGATCATGGCTGGCGGTCGACGTCGTCACCGTTTCCGACCAGCGCCTTATCTCGCCGGTCATCGCCCTGCCGTCGGGTCAGCAACTGTTGACGCTGCGTTTCAAGCACGACGTGTCGATGGAACCGAATGCCCCTGGCTGTTTCGATGGCGGTTTCGTCGAGGTTTCCACCAACGCCGGAGCCAACTGGACGCCGATCCCAGCCTCCCGTGTGCTGCAGGATTTCTACGACGGCCCGTTGGCAGATGGCACGCGAGCTTGGTGCGGCACTCAGCCGTACACGACGGCCAGTCTGGACATCGATTCGTTCGCCGGCCAGAACGCACAGTTCCGGTTCCGCGCAATCACCGATGCCGGAGTGGGCTTCACTCCGCACGGCTGGTACGTCGACGACGTCACCGTGGTGGGTTGCGCAGCGTCGGACCGGCTGTTCATCGACGGCTTTGACGAACTGTAGCCTTCGTTCCACCGACGCAGTAAAAAGGGGCCCGCGGGCCCCTTTTTCTTGAGCCCTCGTGCGCGTCAATCGCGCATCAGGGTCGACTTGCCGAACAGGCTCTCGATGAGGTCGACCGCCAGCTCGGCAGTTGCGTTGCGCGTATCGAGTGCCGGGTTGAGTTCCATGACGTCGAGCGATGCCATGCGCCCGGTATCGGCGATCATCTCCATCACCAGCTGCGCTTCGCGATAGTTGGGGCCACCCGGCACGGTCGTGCCCACCGCCGGCGCGATCGACGGATCGAGGAAATCGACGTCGAAGCTGACGTGGAGATGATCGTCGTCAGTGAGGCCGGCGAGCGCCTGGTCGAGCGTGCGCTTGATGCCGACCTCGTCGATGTAGCGCATGTCGTAGATGATGAGTCCGGCTTCCTTGACCAGTCGCTTCTCGCCCGGATCCACCGACCGGATGCCGATCTGGTGGATTTGCGTGGGTTGGAGGATCGGGCCTTCACCGCCGAGATGGGTCAGTGCACGCGGGCCGATGCCGCACAGGCACGCCACGGGCATGCCGTGCACATTGCCGGACGGGGTCAGGTCGTGCGTGTTGAAGTCCGCGTGCGCATCGAGCCACAACACGCGCAGGCGCTTGCCCTGCGACTTGCAATGCAGCGCCACGGCGGTGATCGACCCGATGGCGAGGCAGTGGTCGCCGCCGAGGAGTATCGGCAGGCGCCTGGCCTCGAGTTCCGCGTACACCGATGTGAGCACGCTGCGATTCCACGCCACCACTTCGGGCAGGTGCCGATAACCCTCCTGCGGGTCTCGCCACGGATTCACCGGGCCGGCGAGGTTGCCTAGATCGCGCACGTCGTGACCACGTCGCGCGAGCGCTTCCGGCAACCCGGCAACGCGCAGCGCTTCGGGACCCATCGATGAACCGCGCGTACCCGCGCCGACGTCCGTCGGCGCGCCGATCAGCGATATCGCCGGCAGGTCCCTCCCGCTCCGGGTGCGGGATTCCTCCCCAGCGGCGGCCGCCCACGCGCTGCTCATGTGGGCACCGGCGGCGGATGGTCCTGGACCGAAGCCTTGCGCAATTCCTGCAGCAATTTCTCGGCCGACTGCTCGATGTGGCGAAAGACGGCCTCGGGTAGATGGTCGTGGTCGCAGACACCAGGACGCAGCAAGCGCTCGAGGTCCACCGCCCGTTCGGCGAGCGACTCATAACCAAACGCCGCCGAGGCGCCTGACATTCGGTGGATCAGCACGCGGAAGTCGTTGCACGCGGCGGGAGAGGGCGGGTCGGCCTGCCACGCCGTCCACAGGCGTTCGAACTCTTCCACCTTCTCCGGCAACGACTCGTGGAAATTCCAGACGATGGCATCCATCGACATCGCGGTGTCACGCATGACGTTCCCCTGTTGGTGCCGACGAGCGGCTTGGGACCGGGGATCTGTCGCGTGCGAACGCAAGCAGATCCGGGGTTTGAGTGGCATTGTCCCGCAAATATTTGCGCTACGCACCGCCACAGACCCGCGCCGGCCCGGGCTCTGCTGGCGCTTGTTGGCATGGCGCCCGCAACGACGTACAACGCACGCTCCACCGGCAACGCACAACGAGGCAGAGTCATGTCTAACCCGCGGACCCGTCCCGCCCTCCGGTCCGGGATCTACGCCAACGACTCGCATTCCTCGCAGGGCTTCATGCTCATGCGCAGCGGCGACCGGGTGGTGCTTGCGCTGTTCGGCTATCGGGACGACCAGACGCAGTTCTGGGCGACGGGCGCGGCGCTGATCACGTCGGCCGACGACGATGTCTCGGTGCCGATGTTCCAGATCTCGCGCGCGCAGGGCGGCGAGTGCATTGCCGATGCGATCCTGCGTGCAGAGGCCGACGGCAGCATCCAGGTCGTCTGCGATTTCGCCAGTTCGATCGGTGGCCCGGCGTATCGCGGCACGTTCAAGCCGGTTTTCTTCGGCTGATCGCGCGCCCCG
>JBKJSW010000107.1:0-5987 GCA_046595765.1 Ahniellaceae bacterium | reverse complement strand
CCCACCGCCACCCGGCGCCAGCCCATGAAATCGAAATTGGTTTCCTTGCGGAAAAACTCCATCGCGGCAAACCTCTCAGACGGGTAGCGACTTCAAGCGGCGACCGCTGAAGACGAGATTGATGATGGCGTGCGTCACCGTGACCGAGGTGAACATCGAGGTCAGGATGCCGATCGCAAGCGTGAGGGCGAATCCGAAAATCGGTCCCGACCCGAACAGCATGAGTCCCACCGCGGCGATGAGATGGGTGACGTTGGCGTCGAGAATGGTCGCCCAGGCCTTGTCGAAGCCAGCGCGGATGGCGGCGAGCGGCGTCAGTCCGTTGCGCAGCTCTTCCCGCACGCGTTCGCAGATCAGCACGTTGGCATCGATCGCCATGCCGAGCGTCAGCACGATGCCGGCGATGCCGGGCATGGTCAGCGTGGCGCCAAACATCGACAGGATCGCAACCAGCAGTACCAGATTCAGCAGCAGGGCGAAGTCCGCGATGATGCCGAACACCTTGTAGTAAAAGCCTACGAAGATGAGGATCGCGACCAGGCCGATCACCACGGCGCGGAAGCCCTTGGCGATGTTGTCCTGCCCGAGGCTCGGACCAACCACGCGTTCCTCGACGATGTCGACCGGCGCCGCAAGCGAACCCGCGCGCAGCAGCAGGGCGGTCTCGCTCGCTTCCTCGGAGGAATCGAGTCCGGTCGTCTGGAAGCGCTTGCCGAATGGCTCGCGCACGTTGGCGATGGAGATGACTTCTTCCTTGACCTTGGTCGTGCGCACTTCCTTGCCATCGACCATGCGCACTTCGGGCGTGCGCTCGATGAACACCACCGCCATGCCCTTGCCGACGTTGGCGTTGGTGAAATCCTGCATGCGTCGCGCACCGGCATTGTTGAGTACGACCGACACCATCGGCTCGCCATTTTGCTGGTCGAAACCACTGGAGGCGTCGACCAGCTGGTCACCGGAAACGATCAACCGCTTCTTCAGGATCACCGGCATCGGCTTGCCGTCGATGCCGAGCTTGCGCTCGTAATAGAGGCGCGAATCGGCCGGGATGCGGCCGCTCGCCGCGGCTTCCATCGGGTTGAGCACGCTGGTGTCGACCGCGCGGTATTCGAGCGTGGCCGTCGCACCGAGGATCTTCTTGGCCGCGGCCGTGTCCTGCACGCCCGGGAGCTGCACGACAATCCGCGATCCGCCCTGCCGCTGGATGATCGGTTCCGCCACGCCCAGTTCATTGACGCGGTTGCGCAGCGTCGCGATGTTCTGCTCGAGCGACTTGTCCATTTCCGTCTGCACGGCGGTGGGACGAACGCGCGCGAGCAGCGTGTAACCGTCGGCGGAAACCTCGCCATCGCTCAGTTCGAGTTCCGGCATTTCCGTCGGCAGCGCCGTGGCCGCCTTGTTCCGGTCGGCGTCGCTGCGCAGCTGGATGGCGATGCCTTCGGGAGTGCGCTTGACAGAGCGATAGCGGATCTTCTGCCCGCGGAGGAAACCGCGCAGGTCGTCGACATAGCGCTCCGACTGTTTGACGACACCGCTTTTCTGGTCGACCTCCATCAGGAAGTGCACGCCACCGCGGAGGTCGAGGCCAAGCGTCATGGCCTTGGCACCGACGGCGCGCAGCCACCGCGGCACGGTCGACGCGGAGTTCAGCGCCACCGTGTATTCCTCGCCGAGGCCGGTGCGCAGCACTTCGGCGGCAACCAGCTGCTGGTCCGGGTCGCGGACGCGCAGGAGCAGTTTCTTGTCGGCAAGGTCGCTGCCCTTGGGCACGATCTTGCTCTTGCCGAGCAGGCCAATGACGCGCTCCTTCAGCGCATTGTCGACCACGAAACCGCGGTTCGCGGACACCTGCACCGCGGCGTCCTGCGGAAACACGTTGGGCAACGCGTAGAGGAGACCGGCGAGGATCACCACCACGATCAGGACGTACTTCCAGCGCGGAAAATCGTTCATGCAATAACCTGGGAAAGAACTGTGGAACGGATGCCAGGCATCCGGAGTGGGCGCGGATCAGGCGGCTTTCAAGGTGCCCTTGGGCATTACCGCGCTGATCGCGTGCTTCTGCAGGCGCACTTCGACGCCGCGCGCGACTTCGAGCGAGACGAACGAATCCTCGATCGCTGCAATGCGCCCCAGGATTCCGCCGTTGGTCAACACTTCGTCGCCGACGGCCAGCCCATCCATCAAGGTGCGGTGTTCCTTGGCGCGCTTCATTTGTGGCCTGATCATCATGAAGTACATGAGCAGGGCCACTACGCCCATCATGATGAATGGCGAGAAGGCCGCGCCGGGCGATGGCGAACCTGCGGCCTGGGCGAGCGCCGGTGCAATGAAGAGGTCCAGAATCACGGGAGATCACCTGTCGAATGGAGAAAGTCGCGGCCGCCCCGGGGGCGGGTTGGCTGGGCAGGGCCGGCCAAAGGGCGGCGATTATGCCACGCCCCACCGTTCCCCGCCGCCGCGCACGCTAGTTCTTGCTGCCCGCCCGCTCCAGTCGTGCGTGGAAGGCGGCGGCGAAGTCCTGCAGGCGACCTTCCTCGATTGCGCGGCGCAGGTCGCGCATCAGCGTCTGGTAATGGTGGAGGTTATGGATGGTGCCCAGCATGGGGCCGAGCATTTCCCCACACCGATCGAGGTGCCGCAGGTACGCGCGCGTGAAACCGCCGGCACAGGCCGCACACTCGCAGCCCTCCTCGATAGGCCGCAAGTCCTTTTCATGCCGCGCGTTGCGGATCCGCACCACGCCGTCGCGTGTGAAGAAATGGCCATTGCGCGCGTTGCGCGTGGGCATCACGCAGTCGAACAGGTCGACGCCGCGGCGCACCGCTTCGACGATGTCCTGTGGCCGGCCAACGCCCATCAGATAGCGGGCGCGGTCATCGGGCAGCAGGTCGCAGGTATGGACGAGCATCGCGTTGCGTTCGTCCTCGGGCTCGCCCACGGCGAGCCCGCCGATGGCGTAGCCGTCGAATCCGATGGCGCGGAGGACTGCGGCGGAGCGAGAACGGAGCGTCGGGTGGACGCCGCCCTGCACGATCCCGAACAACGCGTTGGGGTTGCCTTCGTGGGCCCGCTTGCTGCGCTCGGCCCAGCGCAGCGAAAGCTCCATCGACTCGCGCGCCTGCTCGACCGTCGCCGGATACGCGGTGCACTCGTCGAAGATCATGACCACGTCCGAGTCGAGCACGCGCTGGATGTGCATGCTGACCTCGGGCGACAGGAACACCCGATCGCCATTCACCGGCGACGCGAAGGTCACGCCCTCCTCGGTGATCTTGCGGCGGGCAGCCAGCGAAAACACCTGGAATCCACCGGAATCGGTGAGGATCGGACCGGGCCAGCGTGCGAAACCATGCAGGCCTCCATGCGCCTCGATGATCTCGAGACCCGGCCGCAGGAACAGGTGGAATGTGTTGCCGAGGATCATCTCGGCCCCGGTAGCACGCAGGGCATCGGGCGTCATCGCCTTGACCGAGCCGTAGGTGCCCACCGGCATGAAGGCCGGCGTCTCCACGCTGCCGCGCCGCAGATGCAACCGACCGCGCCGCGCCACGCCATCGCATGCCAGTATTTCCAAGCGCGCGGGGCCGCTCATGCCGCCTGCGCTCCATCGGCCGGGTGCAGGAGCATCGCATCGCCGTAGGAGAAGAACCGGTAGCGCTGCGCCACCGCGTGCGCATAGGCCTCGAGTATCCGTTCGCGACCGCCGAACGCGCTGACGAGCATGAGCAAGGTCGATTCCGGCAAATGGAAATTGGTGACCAGAAGGTCGATCACGCGGAACCGGTAACCCGGCGTGATGAAGATTTGCGTCTCGCCCGCGAACGGCCGCAACGGTCCATCCGTAGCAGCGGATTCGAGCGCGCGCACGACCGTGGTGCCGACCGCGACGACACGGCCGCCGCGCGCGCGGGTCGCTTCGATGCGCCCGACCAGCTCCGCACCCACCTCGCAGCGCTCGGCGTGCATGCGATGTGCGGCGACGTCGTCGCCGCGCAGCGGCTGGAACGTGCCAGCCCCGACGTGCAGCGTCAGCGTGGCGGTGTCGATGCCGCGCACGCCGAGCGCCGCCAGCAGGGCCTCGTCGAAATGCAGGCCTGCGGTCGGTGCGGCCACGGCGCCGGGGGCGCGCGCGAACAGGGTCTGGTAACGCTCTCGATCTGCGGCGTCCGGCCGCCGCGCGATGTACGGCGGCAGCGGGATCGCACCCACACGCTCGAGCAGCGCTGCGGTGCCCTCCTCGCCGGCATAGCGAAGCCGTACGAACTCGCCCTCGCGCCCCACGACGGAAAGTTCGCTGCCATCGCCCAGCACCACGCGGCGACCTGCCCGCAACGGCTTACTCGCGCGCACCTGGGCCAGGAACGTGTGCTCGTCCTCGAGCCGTTCGAGCAGCAGTTCCACCGCGCCGCCGGAATCCTTGCGACCCTGCAGGCGCGCCGGCAGCACGCGCGTGTCGTTGAACACCAGGAGGTCACCCGCACGCAGCGCGTGCGGAAGTTCGCGCATGCGCGAGTCGACCAACGCGCCCTGCCGCGGCACGATCAGCAGTCGCGATGCCGCGCGTTCTTCCAGCGGTGACTGCGCGATGAGCTCGCGTGGCAACTCGTAGTTGAAATCGGACTTGAGCACGGGCGACCATGTCGCAGCGGGCGCGCAGTGTAATGCGCGCGGGAAGGAATCCAGGTCGCCCGCAAATGCAGCACAGCGTCAGGTCAGAGCCAGCCCTTCTGGCGGGCGAGGCGGAACGCCTCGATGCGATTGCCGACGCCGAGTTTGCCGATCGCCTCGGACAGGTAATTGCGCACGGTGCCCTGCGTGAGATGCAGTTGCCGCGCGATGTCGCCGGCGCTGGCGCCTTCACCAGCGAGACGCAGCACCTGCCGCTCGCGATCACTCAGCGGATCGGTCTCGCTCCACGCGGCGAGCGCGAGTTCCGGGTCGATCGCGCGCCCACCGCGATGGACTGTGCGCAGCGCATCGGCAAGCTTTTCGGCCGGCGCGTCCTTGAGCAGGTAGCCGCTCGCACCCGCCTCGAGTGCGCGTCGCAGATAACCGGGTCGCGCAAACGTGGTGAGGATGACAACCTTGCACGCGAGCCCCGCGTCACGCACGCGCAGCGCAAGGTCCAGGCCCGACAGGCGTGGCATCTCGATATCCGTCACCAGGACATCGATGCCGCCGCCTGCCACGCGCTGCCAGGCGTCCTCGCCGTCGGCCGCGACGTCCACGATCTCGAGGTCGGGTTCGAGTCCGAGCAACGCTGCGAGGGCGCCGCGCAGGAGCGCCTGGTCCTCGGCCAGCAGCACCCGGATCACGAACGGAGTACCGCGACCGGCCCACCGGGTCCGGACGGATTCGTCGCGAGTTTTGCGGGCAACGGCAGCGAGGCGCGCACGCGCGTACCGCCGGGATCCGACGTATCGATGGCGAGCTCACCACCCAGCGCCACCATGCGTTCCCGCATGCCACGAATGCCCTGGCCTTCGCGCCCTGCACTGCCGTGACCATCGTCGGTCACTTCGAGCACCGCGTGCCGATCCGCGCCGCGCAGGCGTATCGCCACGCGCTTTGCGTGTGCGTGCCGCAGGATGTTGGTGACGGACTCGCGCAACACCCAGGCCAGTGCCTGGTCGGCTTCCTCCCCCAGCGCCGGCGCACCCGCAGTCTCGCGCGAAACCTCGATGCCGGTACCCTCGAGCACCGCACAGACGTTATCGCAAGTGTGCACGAAGCCCGCGCCGCGCATGTCCGCGACGGCGCTGCGCACCTGCGTCAGCGCCTCGCGCGCGACGCGCTCGACCTCCGCAATCTCGCCGGCCGCGCCCGGCGCACCGCGCTCGACCAGCTTGCGCGCGAGTTCGGCTTTCACCGCAATCAGTGAAAGCGTGTGTCCGAGCAGGTCGTGCAGGTCGCGCGCGATGCGTTCGCGTTCGTGCGCGCGGGCGAGCCGCTTGATCTCGTCCTGCCCGAGGCGCAGCTCG
>JBKJSW010000086.1:0-5258 GCA_046595765.1 Ahniellaceae bacterium | reverse complement strand
GGGTATCGCCGGGCCAGCCCGTCACGATTCGCCCGCTCTACGACCTGAAGACCGCCAGCAGCGGCTCCATTGAAGAAGTCGCGCGCCAAGTCGACGTGCAGACTCGACTGACGCAAGTCCTGGTGAAGCTCCCGGCAACCGATCAACTCCTGCCCGGATCGACGGTCAAGGGGCTGGTGGAGTTGCGGCGTCGCGACGCGGTGCTGAGCGTGCGACGCGCCGCCATCCTTCGCGAGGGCACCCAGGCTTACCTGTTCGTGGTCAATGCCACGACCGCGAGGCGGATCGACGTCATGGTCGGGCAGGACGATGGTGACCGCGTCGAGCTGGTGTCCGGGCTCAAGGGTGGCGAAAGCGTAGTGGTGGAAGGGAACTACGTGCTCGAGGACGGCATGGGCGTAAGACTGGAAAGCGGAGCGCCTTCGCAGTGATGGCCGCATGGCTCTCACGACATCGCCGGTCCGTATTGATGGCATTCGCGCTGATGGCCCTGGGCGGTGCCCTGACCGTCCGCCTGCTGCCCGTTGGACTTTTCCCGCTGGTTGACTTTCCCCGCATCGTGGTCAGTCTCGAGGCGGGCGACCGTCCCGTGGACCGCATGGTCGTCGAGGTCATCCGTCCTGTGGAGCAAGCGCTTCGATCCGTTCCTGACGTAAGCAACGTGCGCTCGACGAGCAGCCGGGGTTCCGCGGAGGTGTCGCTGTCCTTCGCCTGGGGCAGCGACATGGTGGTGGCTTTGCTGCAAGCCGAAGCGGTAGTAAACGGTTCGCTCAATCAATTGCCGGCGGGAACCACCTTCACCATTCGACGGATGGACCCGACCGTATTCCCGGTGCTTGGATTGAGCCTGAGTTCGCCTTCGCGTCCACTCAGCGAAGTGCGCGACTTCGCGACATACCGGGTGAGCCCGGAGTTGTCCGCCGTCGATGGCGTTGCGCAGATAGAGGTTCTGGGCGGACAGCAGGCAGAGTTTCAGGTGCTGCTCGACCCCGCGCGACTGCAGTCCCTCGACCTGTCGCCGGCGGATGTGGCGCAGGCGCTGGCTGCGAGCAATGTCGTGACTGCGGTCGGTCGAATCGAAGACCGGTACCGCTTGTATCTGGCCCTCTCCGATACCCGCTTGCGCAACATCGAAGATATCGAACGGACCGTGCTGAGAAGTGGCGCTCGCGGCATCGTGGAGCTTGAGGACGTGGGGGAAGTACGGCTGTCGGTCACACCGGAGTGGACTCGCGTCAACGCCGACGGCAAGGACGCGGTGCTGGTCAACATCAAGCAGCAGCGCGGCGCGAACACCGTCTCCATTGTCCGCGACGTGCGCGAGCGGCTCGTGCACCTGAAGGCGAGCCTTCCCGCAGATATACGCATCTCGCCCTACTACGATCAATCTGAATTGATCGTCGCCGCGGCAGGCAGCGTCCGTGATGCGATCCTGATCGGCGCGGCTCTCGCAGGCATCATCCTGCTGCTGTTCCTCAGAAACCTGCGCATCACCCTCATTGTCAGCCTGGTGCTGCCGACTGTTCTGCTGATCACGTGTGTGCTCCTGCACGCACTCGGCCAGAGTTTCAACATCATGACACTGGGGGGCATGGCCGCAGCCGTGGGCCTCGTGGTGGACGATGCTGTCGTCATGGTGGAGCACATGGCGCGACGGCTCGTCGAACACGGGCAGGACGACGCATCATCGCCACCGATCCTGGGCTATGCCGCCGAAATGGTGCGCCCGTTGGCCGGATCTTCAGCGGCAACCGTCGCGGTGTTCATTCCACTGGTCTTCCTGGGAGGCGTTGCCGGCGCATTTTTCAGACCGCTCGCCTTGACGATGGCCGCGACCTTGACCGTATCCTTTCTGGTCGCCTTGCTGGCGGTGCCGCAGTTGGCAAAAGCGCTGCTCAGGCCGCGGGATGCGCGGGCGCTGGAGCGCAGCGGTCCGTGGCTGCGAAAGGGCCAGCAGTTCAGTTCCAATCAGCTCGAGCGCACGATCAAGCGCCCGCTGCGACTCGCCATTCCGCTTTTGCTCATGGTGCTGGCGGGCGGCTTCGCTTACTTCGGGCTGGGCAGCGGATTCATGCCGCGCATGGACGAGGGAGGATTCATTTTCGACTATTGGGCCGCGCCCGGGACGTCGCTGACCGAAACAGATCGAATGATTCGCCAGGTGGAGGGAATCGTGCGCCGCGTGCCGGAAGTCGAGAGCTACTCGCGGCGTACCGGACTGCAGCTCGGGGGCGGACTCACCGAAGCCAATGAAGGCGACATGTTCGTCAAACTCAAGCCGCTGCCGCGGCGGCCGATCGAGGAGGTGATGAGCGACCTTCGCCAGCGGGTCGAATCCGGGGTGCCGGGCCTGCGGGTGGAAACGATGCAACTGATGGAGGATCTGATCGGGGATCTGATTTCCAATCCACAACCGATCGAGGTCAAGCTTTTCGGACCCGAAGGTACGGCGTTGCGAAAGTACGCTGTCGTCCTGGCGACGGCCATCGGCAGACTTCCCGGTGTCGTGGAGGTCTTTGATGGCACCACCATCGTCGGCGATGCCATCGAAATTCGCGTGGATCGGGTGCGGTCGTCACTAGAAGGGCTCGCTCCGGAAGAGGTAACGACGCAGCTTGGGGCCCTCCTCGCGGGCACGGTCAGCAGCGAAATCCAGGCGGGCGAGAAAATGATCGGCATCCGGGTATGGACACGCGACAACCTTCGGGCCCGGATCGAACAGATCGCAACGCTGCGCCTGCGCGCTCCGACCGGACAGTACGTGCCGCTTGCGCGCGTGGCAGACATCTCGATCGTCCACGGTGAGGCGCAGCAGGATCGCGAAAATCTTCGGGAGACGGTGGCCGTCACGGCGCGCCTCGAAGGGCGCGATCTTGGCTCGGCGATGCGAGACGTGCAAAAAGCGGTGGCCACCATGAAACTGCCGGCCGGATATTCCGTCGCATACGGTGGACTCTATCGGGAGCAACGCCAGTCGTTCCGCGAACTGATCCTGGTGTTCGTCGCGGCGTTACTGATCGTGGCGACGCTGCTCATGTTCCTCTACGAGCGCGCATCCATCGTGCTCGCCGTTCTCAGTACGGTGTTGCTGACGCTGCCGGGCGTCTTCCTTGGCCTATGGGCCACCGGCACCGAATTGAATCTGTCGTCCATGATGGGATTGACGATGGTCATCGGCATCGTCACCGAGGTCGCCATTTTCTACTTTGCCGAACTCGATTTCGGCAAGGACGTCAACGCCGCGGAATTGATGCACGCCGCGAAACTGCGCTTGCGCCCGATTTTGATGACGTCCTCGATCGCAATCCTGGCCTTGATGCCGCTCGCACTCGGCATCGGCGCGGGTTCCGAGATGCAGCGCCCCCTGGCGATCACCATCATCTCGGGACTGGTCGTCGCCGTGCCGCTGGTGCTTCTGGGAATGCCTTTACTGTTCCTGTTCTACGACCGGCTGCCGCGTCGATGGCGGCGCCGGGCCGTGCGCTGACTCGATCGAAGCGAGCGGCTGCGAAAACCGGATGACCACGTGGCCGGATTCAGCCTCGCTTTCGTCAATGACCCAATCGAGCTGCTCGGCAAGTTTTCCAATCAGCGTCAGACCAAGTCCCTGATCACTGGGACGTGGTTGCAATCCGCCGCGCGTGGCGGATGCTCCATCGTGCGGGGCATAGCGGAAGTCGATGGATGTGCATGAGGCTGCCACATCGAGACGCCCCGAGCGTGCCGGAGACAGCAGTCGACGGGCCACTCCCAGGACTACCAGTTCCGCATCTCCTGCAGGGAGTTCGCAAGGCTCGTCAGGTGCCTCCACCGTGAGTTGCACCTTTCCGTCCCTGATCGACTCTGTACCCGCCAGGCATTTTCTCAGCCATTCGTGCAGCGCCACGGGAATGCTCGCGGCAGGACGCGCCCGCGCGACGCGCAGGAGCGCATCGAGCAACTCCGACAGCTCGCGTATGCCCCTGTTGAGCCGCGCAACCCGTGAACGCATGCCGGGATCGGCTTGGCTATCTTCCAGCAGGAGTTCCGCTGCGCCCCGGACGACGGAGATCGGAGTTCGCAGTTCGTGGCTCGCGTCGGCAAAGAAAAGCCGCTGGGATTCTTCTGCAGCAAGGAGACGGCTTTGATATTCGTCGATGGCGGTGCCCAGGCGACCCAACTCGTCGCGCGGCATATCACGCCCTAGTGCCGTTTGCAGCGGTCGGGTCGGCAATCCCTGCACTGCATCCGCCAGTCGACGGACAGGACGAATCACGGCGGTGGACAACAACCAGCCGAGCCCGGCGCTCACCAGGGTGCCGAGTAACACCACTGCCACGAGAATGGCATTGAGATAGCGCTCGAGTTGTTCGATGTCCTTGAGGTTGATGGTGACGTACAGCCGCCCCGAAACCGTGTCGAAAACAGCCCTGTGTATGCCTTCCTCCTTCTCGGAATCGGCTTCATGTATGCCGGGCGGCAAGCGTGCAAGAACGGCAGGAATCGAGCCCGAACCGTCGGTGCGACGCAGGTAGGCACTAAGCCGCGTGGACCTCGGAAGGACGGTGGCCGGGTCACGCTCGAGACGTGCCGCATAGTCCTGCGCCTGGCTGACCAGGATTTCACGCACGAGCACGTGCTCATAGTCTTCAGCGATGACCACCACGGCACCCGCGAACAGCACACTGAGGACCAGGCCCATCAACGTGTAGAGCAACGTCACCCGTGTGCGAAGGGGAAGCGTCCTAGCCATCCGCTGCGATCAGGCGGTAGCCGAACCCGTGCACGGTCTCGATCAATTGCGTGGCAAATGGCTTGTCGACCAGCGAGCGCAGACTGTAGACGTGCGTATAAAGCGCAGCGGAATCCCCACCCTGGTCACCCCAGATGCGTTCCGCAAGCGTCTCCTGACTGACCACCGCGGGTGATCGGCGGATGAGCAATTCCAGGATCAGCCCCTGCGCTCGGGTCAGCACAATGCGCCTGCCCTCACGACTCGCCAGCATGGATTCGGCGTTGTAGGACAACGGACCGGCTGCGAGTCGCGTGAGAGGATGTTTTGCGTCCCGTCGATGCAGCGCACGAATGCGCGCTTCGAGCTCGGCCAGTTCAAAGGGCTTGACCATGTAGTCGTTGGCCCCATGCGCGAAGCCGGTGAGTTTGTCTTCCAGCGTATCGCGGGCGGTGAGCATGAGGACCGGAGTGCCATCGCCTGCCTCGCGCAACCGGCCGCAGAGAGCGAGTCCATCGAGCCGCGGTAAACCGAGGTCGAGCACGAT
>JBKJSW010000040.1:0-8125 GCA_046595765.1 Ahniellaceae bacterium | reverse complement strand
CGCAGGACACCAGGACGTGATCGACCTGCACGGTCGCATCGACCAGGTGGCGTGCCTCGCCTGCGAGGTGCGACTACTGCGCACCCACGTGCAATCGATGCTCGCCACCCGGAATCCCGAGTGGCTTGCGATCACCGCGAGCACTGCTCCGGATGGCGACGCCGACCTCGAACACACCGATTTCAGTTCGTTTCGTGAACCGATGTGCCCGCACTGCGGCGGCATGCTGAAACCCGACGTGGTGTTCTTCGGCGAAAACGTCCCGCGCGAGCGCGTAGCCCATGCCACCGAGGCGCTGCAACGATCCGATTCGATGCTCGTCGTCGGCTCATCGCTCATGGTCTATTCCGGCTTCCGCTTCGCCCGCATGGCCCGCGATGCAGGCCTGCCGCTCGCCATCCTGACCCGCGGCAAGACCCGCGCCGATCACCTCGCCACTCTCAAGCTCCACGCTGATTGCGAAACCACCCTCCTGGAATGCATGGTCGACGTCACGCCAACTGGAGCAGCCGCGGACGCCGTCGCCCGGAAGCTTTCGCCGGCCGTCTCCACAGGCCAGGCAGCCTGAGATCCAGGTGGCGACTGCGCCGCGCCCGAACCATGCCGCATCCGCACGATGCCATTCACCGGAATTTTCGGCAGCCCGGCGTACGCTTGTGCCATGAACGAGAATCGAAAGTCGCACGTCCTCATCACCGGCGCTACCGGGCTCGTCGGCCAGGGTGTGCTGCGCGAAGTCCTGCTCGCCAGCGACGTCGGGCACGTCACGCTGCTCGGCCGCCGCACGGCGGGCAGCACCGACCCGCGCGTTAGCGAGGTGCTGGTGGAGGATTTTTCGAAACTCGAGGCGATTGAATCGAAGCTTGTCGGCATCGACGCCTGCTTCTATTGCGCCGGCGCGCCGCCCGTCACTACGCCCGAGCCGGAGTACCGCCACGTCACCGTGGTACTGACCACCGCCGTCGCCGCGACCCTCACCCGGCTGCAGGCGGGCACGCGTTTCCTGTACGTGTCCGGGGCACTGGCCAATCCGTCGAGCATGTTCATGCCGATGCGGCTCAAGGGCGAAGCGGAGGTTGCATTGAGGGCGTTACCGCTCCGCGCGACGTTTCTGCGGCCCGGCGGCATTGCGCCGGTGCAAGGCGAACGTTCGCCGCATTCAGGTCTCGCCGCTTTCTACAAGGTCGCCGGACCGCTGATGGGGTTCGGCGCGTCGATCGCACCGTCGTTGATGACCACCACCTCCAACCTCGCGCGGGCGATGCTTGCCATCGCGCGCATGCCCGATCCACCCGACGTCGTCGAGAACGCGGAGATCAATCGCCTCGGCGCTTGATGCCAGGCGCCCTGGCTGGTGATGCCTCGCGCTCTTGGCATCGATCCGTCGCAGGAGCCGCGCCGTGGCCTTTGCACCCTCCCGGAACATGACGGCGACGAACTGCGCTGCGAAGACACGGTTTACTGCTCTGCGGCGCCCTGACGAAGCAGCTCGAGCGCCGCGAGGGACATCGCTTCCACGCCGGACTTGATCGATGGTTCGGGGTCGATCTGGAACAACGGCGAGTGGTGTTCGGCCACTTCGCCCGAAGCGATCTTCCCGGGCGGCGTACCGCCCACCTCGAAGTACACGCTCGGGATGGGGGGGTCAATGTTGACCAGGTCCGGAAAATCTTCCGCGCCCATGTCGGTCTGTTCCCAGTGCGCGAATGCCGCTTCGCCCATCCCGGCGCGCATCGCCGCGCGCACGCGCTGCGCCAGCGCGGGATCGTTGGTGGTGGTCGGTGCGCCGCCCTTGTCGATCTCGACCAGCGGCAGCAAGTCCTCGGCCACGCCGGCGGCGCGCGCGGTATTGATCGCGACGCGCTCGATGCTCTTCAGCAACTTCGCGCGCGTTGCTTCGGTATTGGCGCGCACGGTGACATCCAGCCGCGCCTCGTCGGAGATCACGTTGGGCGCGGTTCCGCCGTTGAACGCGCCGACCGTGATGAGTGCCGGTTCGATCGGCGAAATCTCGCGCGTGACGATGTTCTGCAGCGCCAGCACGATCTGGCTGCCGATCACGATGGGGTCGTTGCCGAGATGCGGTGATGCGCCATGCGTAGCCACGCCGCGCACGGTGATCCTGACGGTGTCGGCGCTCGAATACATGAGGCCGTCGCTGAAGGCGATCTTGCCGGCCGGATACTTGGCGATGACGTGCAGCGCCAGCGCGAAATCAGGACGGCCAAAGCGCGGGTAGAGCTGGTCGGCAACCATCGCCTTGGCACCGCCGATGGCTTCCTCGGCGGGCTGGCCGACCAGCATCAGCGTGCCGCTCCACTGGTCCTTGATTCCCGCCATCCATCGCGCCACGCCCACCAGCGTAGTGACGTGCATGTCATGGCCGCAGGCATGCATGACCGGCATGTCCTTGCCCTCGAGGTTGACCTGGTGGCGCGTCGAGGCGTACGGCAACCTGGTCTTCTCGATCACCGGCAACGCGTCCATGTCGGCGCGGATCATGAGCGTCGGGCCTTCTCCATTCTTCAGCAGGGCGACGACCCCGGTCCTGCCCACTCCCGTCGCCACCTCGAAGCCGAGTGGCGAGAGCTCGGCCGCGAGTCGCTTCGCGGTTTCGACTTCCTGCATCGACAGCTCGGGATTCGCGTGCAGGTGCTTGAACAGCGCATCGAGGTACGCGTAGTCGGCGTCGATTGACTCGCGCAGCGGCGAGGCTTGCGCACCGCTCACCGCAAGTACGAAGGCGGCCGTAGCGATCAAAAAAGTGGAGCCGAGGCGCATGGAAAATCCCTCGAAACTGCGGCGTCGCACGAGTGCAGTGGACTTTATCAGCGTCCGCCACTGGCTACCCGTTGGCCGGCAGTGGGGTTCCCGATCGGATGACTCACGTTCGATTCGCGAAAGGCGCAGTATTCGACCACACCCGAGGAAGCCGGCGATGACCCTGACACTCCACGCGCACCCTTTCTCCTCGTACTGCCAGAAGGTGCTGATCGCGCTGTACGAGAACCGGACACCGTTCGAGTTCCGGCTGCTCGAAGGCGCTGGTGCCATGCGTGATCTCGAAAACCTGTGGCCGATGAAGCGCTTTCCCGTCCTCGTGGACGATGGCCGCACGGTCGTCGAGGCGAGCAGCATCATCGAGCACCTGGGCCTTCACCATCCCGGCCCGGTGCGCTTGCTTCCCGACGATGCGAAGCTCGCGCTTGCGGTCAGGGCAATGGATCGCTTCTTCGACAACTACATCTCGACGCCGCAACAGAAGATCGTGTTCGACGCCTTGCGCGACGAGCACGACCGCGACCCTTTCGGCGTTGCCGCAGCGCGCGCGATGCTCGACACCGCCTACGCGTGGCTCGACCAGGCCATGACCGGACAGCAATGGGCAACGGGCGACACCTTCAGCCTGGCCGACTGTGGCGCGGCGCCGTTCCTGTTCTATGCCGACTGGAGCCATCCGATCAGCAAGGAATTTACCAACGTCCATGCCTACCGACGCCGACTGCTTACTCGTCCCTCGTTCGCACGCGCAGTCGAGGAAGCCCGGCCATACCGCTCCTACTTCCCCCTCGGCGCTCCGGATCGCGATTGAGGCCGGTGCGACTACCGCCGTAGCGATGGGCCTAGCTACGATTCAGCTGGTCTGACTCGAGCGCGAAATCGAGAGCGGCACAAACGGCGGCCACTTGCGCGGCAATGCATTGTTCGGGGGTGGCGCGCGCGCTGTCGGGGTAGACCTCGGTGGTGGTCTTGAAGCGTGCGCGGGTGCTGCTGCCGCAGAGTCCGAGCTCGTCCAGCGGATAGCGGATGACGCCGGGCGCGACTACCTCGGAGCCGATGATCTG
Organism: Ahniellaceae bacterium; assembly: GCA_046595765.1. Classification (GTDB taxonomy): domain Bacteria; phylum Pseudomonadota; class Gammaproteobacteria; order Xanthomonadales; family Ahniellaceae; genus JBBQNY01. Next base: position 4,280 of record JBKJSW010000040.1, on the reverse strand, counting down.
GCCGTTGGCATCCGCGGGCGCGATGTGAGTGACCTGTGCTACCGCCGCGATGACCGCATCCTGGAACGCCGGCTGCGGATGTTCGCTGTCGTCGACCAGGTAGAAACCGTCGGGAATCTCGCCCGGTGCGTGCGGCTTGCCATCGCGCGCGGCGAGCGCCGGGCGGAATTCGGACTCGTCGGTGTCGGTCGTTTCGTGCAGGTCGATGTGCACGAGCACCCGATCGCGGATGGGCGCGACCAGACGCATGAGCGCCGCGGACTCCTCCGCCGGACTGTCCTCGCGGAAGGATCGGTTCGGATCGATCGCATGCATGTTCCAGCGATGGATGCGCTCGTAGGCCCAGGGACTGACGCACGGCACGATCAGCAAATTCATGCGGCCGGCGTAGCGCAATGCCGGCTCCTCCGCAAACCGCAGCGCGCCGTGCACGCCGCTGGTTTCGTAGCCATGCACGCCGCCTGTCACCAGCGCGATCGGCCACTCGTCGCGCCAGTCGCGGCTCCGCATCCCGAACAAGGGGTACGTGTCGGGCCGATAGTCGAGCGTGCCGTACTGCACCACGTCGAAACGCGAGCGCAGGCGCTCGATCGCACCGAGCACGTCGTCCTTGTAGCTGCGGTGGCGCGCCTGGCGCGCGAGCCACGTGGCGCGCTCGGCGTCGCCCCAGGCCTGCCCCGGGATGCCGATGGGAAAATTTTCCCCGGTCACCTCGGCGCGCCTGGCGAATGCGGCGGCGCGAGCGGCGGAAACATGGAGCGGACGCGCATGGAGAAACTCCCGGAATGCGGTACGGAGGATGCGCGCGCAACTGTATCAGCGGAGCTTTCGATCGCCGCATTCACGGCACCGGCATGCCCATATCGCGATCCTTGCAAAACGGTACCCGCGGCTCCCCGCGCCCGAACCCCCTCAAGGAATATCCCACATGACCTCCGCATCCCCCTCTGACCGCGTCCGCCTGCACGTCGAAGATACGGGTGGCAATGGCCGCCCCGTCGTGCTGATCCTCGGCTGGCCGTTGTCGGGCGCATCCTGGAAAGAACAGATCGGACCGCTGCGCGATGCCGGTTATCGCGTCATCGCCTATGACCGCCGCGGCTTCGGCCGTTCCGACAAGCCGGCCGAAGGCTTCGACTACGACACGCTCACAGCCGACCTCGCGGGCCTTCTGGACGACCACGACCTGCACGACGTCACGCTGGTCGGCTTTTCAATGGGCGGCGGCGAAGTGGCGCGTTACATCGCCACGCATGGCGAGGGACGCCTGCGCAGCGTGGTGTTCGCCGCGGCCGTGCCGCCGTACCTGCTCAAGACCGCAGAGAATCCCGACGGCCCGCTGACCCCGGAGCACGCCAAGGAAATGGAAGCGGGCCTCAAAGCCGGCCGCGAGGCATTCTTCGACAAGTTCACGAAGGATTTCTTCTCCGCCAAGGGCGTGTTGAAAGTGACGGAAGCGCAGCGACAGGAAGCGATCGCGCTGTGTCTCCAGTCAGACCAGGCGGCCGCGCTCGGCTGCATGAAGGCATTCGCGACCACCGACTTCCGCAAGGATCTGGAAAAGGTCAGCGTGCCGGCGCTCGTGCTGCATGGTGACAGCGACGGCACGGTACCGTTCGAAGGGTCGGGCAAGCGCACGCACGCGGCGATCGCCGGCAGCGAGCTGGTAGTGCTCACCGATGCACCGCATGGCTGCAACGCGAGCCACGCGGACGCATTCAACGCGGCACTGCTGGCCTTCCTGGCGAAGTAGCCGATTGCTGCACGGCCACGCGCGCGCCTTCGCGTGCGCGTCGGCGGTCGTGGGCGGAGAGTTTGCGAGGCGAATTCAGCGCACTACCTGGATGCCGGCTTCGCCGCCTCGGCGCCCGCCGCCTCGGGCGCCGGAGGCACGAGGTGCTCGTGCCATTCGGGCAGGAGCATCGCGGCCGCGCTGCCATACCAGTCGTGGTACTCGGCGACCATCTCGCCGTTGATGATCACCGGATCGCTTTCCGCCAGCGTGCGTGCCGCGGCGATGTCGTCGACCGCGAACACGTAGAGACCGCGCCAGCCCGACGCATCCTCGGTGAACGGACCCGCGACGGCCAGCTTGCCCTCCTTAGCCAATCGCCCGATGTTGGCGAAGTGCCCCGCGAACATCGCATCGCGCTCGGGGCCATCCGGCACTCGCTTGGGTCCCGTCTTCAGGATCACGAGCACGTACTTGCGCATGCCGCGCTCGTCCGCACCGACGCGCTGTGCAAGTGCGGCGTCGTAACCTGCGACGGGCGGCGTTGTCGCAGAAGCGACGGCCGCAGTCGGTGTTGTCGCTGGAGCCAACGGCTCGGCGGTCAGCACCCTGTTCGACGCAACCATCGCGACGAGGAAGAGCAGCGGACTTGCGCGCATTTGATCTCCCAAAGTTCTCGAACAAAGTATGGACCTTCTCCGATGCCTGCACATTTCACTTCTGCGTAGAACGGCACGGTGGTCGGACGATTGCACAGGACGAAAGCCCAGCGAAAGCGGGGGTTTCGACGCAGCTTGCTCCCAGCGGATCGAGCCGGATTGCTTTGACCCTGTCTACCGAAAGACGCATGGGATCGGGAAGCGGGGCCGGCTCGGGCCCGGCCCCGGCCGTTAAATGGGATGATGCGCGTCCGCCCGCTGCTCGCCACGCCATGTCCGGTTCCCACGCAAGCCACACCGAAGGTGCCGAACGCCGCATCCTCGCCGCGCTGGACAACGATGGACTGCACGCCGCACTTCGCCTGTTGAACGAGCGTACCCCGCACCGCTTCACCGGCATCTATCGCTACGACGGCGACATGTTGCGCAACGTCATCCTGTTCGATGTGCATGACCGGCAGCTGCTGCGCGGCGATGACATTCCCATGAGCGCCTCGTACTGCGCCCTCCTGCAGGACGATTTCGACGGCGCGATCGAATTCGACGATCCTGGCAGTGATGCTCTGGCGAAGGCGCGCTCTCATCTCTCACCGGTCGTCTCTTATTGCGGGGTTCTTCTGGTCGATGCCGGCGGTGAACCATTCGGCTCGCTCTGCCATTACGACCTCAAGCCGTGTCAGGCACGCACCAGCGACCTTGCGATGCTGCGTTCGCTCGCACCAAGGATCGCGTCGGCCGCCATTGCGATGTGCCAGGAATCGTCGTAACTGCCCGTTGTTTGCTCGACCTGGCCCCCGGGGCGAGGCTCACGCTTGCCCGCAATGGAACTTGTTCGAACCTTGATGCCGGGCCAGCATTCCAGCCAGACGTGAGCGCCTGCTCAATTCAACGCACCACCACAGCTTGAACCCTGTCCCGCGGTGCAGCCATAACAGTGGCCAGCAACGCCGATGCGACGCGGCAGCTCGCCGTGCATCAAGTCGCTCAAGTGGGTGGCGTGCTGCAGGCCACCGAGCGGCAGCTTGAGCATCTGGTTGAAGTCGCAGTCGTACAGATTGCCGTTGTAGTCGACGCTCAGCGTCGAGCGGCACATCACGCCCTCGAGGTTGGCGTCCTGGTGCGCAGCGCGCAGCGTTTCCATGTAACTGACGAACTTTCCCTTCGAAAGCAGCCACGAGCCGTAGCGCTGGATGGGCATGTTGGCCAGCGCGAACAGGTGATTGAAGGCGATGCCGAAATTGTCGCCGAGCAACCGCCGGTACTCGGCTTCGAGCGTCGTCTGCTCGGGTGGCAGGAACGCGCCGTTCGGGTTGTAGACCAGGTTGAGCGTAAGCGGGCTGCCGGGCGCGGCGTAGCCGAGTGCATTGAGCTTTCGCAACGCGACGATCGAACTCTCGAACACGCCATCGCCGCGTTGCTCATCGACATTGTCCTGGCTGTAGCAGGGCAGCGACGCGACGGCCTCGACCGCATGCGCGGCCAGGAACTCGCCGACCCATTCGTAGCCGGGTTCTTCCATGATGGTGGGATTCAGGCGATCCATCACGCGCAGGCCCCGCGCCCTCGCCGCCGCCACCAGCCAGCGGAAGTGCGGGTTCATTTCCGGCGAGCCGCCAGTGAGGTCGAGCGTATCCACCTGCAGGCGCGCGGCGACGTCCAGGGCCAACTGCATGGTTGACTTGTCCATCGTTTCCGTCCGCCGCGGACCGGCGTTGACGTGGCAATGGATGCAGCTCAAGTTGCAGCGGTAGCCGAGGTTGAGTTGCAAGGTCGTGACCCGACCGCGCTCGATGTGGGGGAAGTCGCTGTGTTGCAGCAGGGGCCAGGTGTCATGCATGGCGATTACCGGTGAGTGGTGGCGACGGGAACGCCAGCCACTGGCCAGCGTT
>JBKJSW010000383.1:0-3152 GCA_046595765.1 Ahniellaceae bacterium | reverse complement strand
CTCGCGCCAGCCCTGGTCGAAGGGTGGGCAGCGGAGCGCGGATGGGCCGGGGGACGCTGGCGCGAAGTCGCCCCGGAAGAACACGCCCGCGTGTTTGCCCGCGGGTCCGACACCTTGAGCGTGGAAATCAAGGCTCACGGCACCGGGACGGGACTCGCAGGGCTCGTGGGTGGCCAGGCCGACCTCTGGATGGCGTCCCGCCCTGCCAAACCTGCCGAGTTGGCGGAAGCGCAGGCGACGCTTGGTCGCCTCGATACGCCCGAACAGGAGCATGTGCTCGCGCTCGACGGACTTGCGGTGATCGTGCATGCCGGCAATCCGCTGCGCGTGCTGTCGGTGGCAGAGGTCAAGGATGTATTCGCCGGAAAAATCACGAACTGGAGCGCGCTGGGAGGAAGCGCCGGCGCCATCAGGCTGTATGCACGCGACGACAAATCAGGCACGTTCGATTCATTCAAGTCGCTGGTGATGGGTGACGCGGCGCTGGATTCACGCGCGCAACGATTCGAGTCGACGAGCGCGTTGTCGCGCGCAGTCGCCAACGATCGCAATGCGATCGGCTTCGTGGGCGTCGCCGGCGTGGGCGGTGCCCGCGCCGTGTCCCTGGCCGACGCGGGAACGCGTGCGCTGCCACCGGAACACTTCAGTGTTGCCACCGAGGACTACGTGTTATCCCGCCGACTGTTCCTCTATCGCGCCGCCCGATCGACCCCCACAGCCCGCGACTTCATCGAGTTCGCGCATTCTGCCGGCGGCCAGGCGATCGTCGAAAAAACAGGATTCGTGGCGCAGGTGATCGCTCCGATCGCACTGCCTTCGCGTCTTGACGCCGGCGACGAGTACGCCGAGCTGACTGCGTCGGCACGCCGCTTGACGGTGAACTTCCGTTTCGCCACCGGCGCGAGCTACCTGGATGGCAAGGCGCTGCGCGACCTCGATCGCCTCGTCCGCTACCTCCACGAGGATCCTGCGGGGCATGGCGAACTCGTGCTCATCGGATTCTCGGACGCGAACGAGGTGAATGCTTACCAGGCCATTGCAATGAGCATCGACCGCGCGGACTACGTGGCCAACCAGTTGCAGAGGCGTGGGGTCGTGCCGCGGCAGGTCCGCGGCGTCGGGCAGGTCGCACCGGTGGCCTCGAATGCATCCGACCTCGGGCGCGCACGCAACCGGCGGGTGGAGATCTGGCTGCGGCCGAGGCTGCAAGCGACTGCGAGCGCCGCATCCTTCTGAGTCACCGATGCGGGTACTGCGCCCCAATCGCCGTTACAACCGGGTCATCGGTCTCGCTAGGTTCGCCACCAGGCAAATCCCGCGGCTGCGCCGAGTGCCGCATAAACCAGCACACCGAGCGGCCGGGAGGCCACCAGTTTCCAGTCCGTGAGCGAGGGCAAGCACGAGACTGCCGCGCTCGCCGCCACGTACAGCAGTGCCCAGTGCATCCAGCTCGACGCTTCGATGTGCGACGCGCGAAAAAGCGCGAAGACTGCCAGCGGCGCGAGCAACAGCGGTGCCATGCCGATTGGAAGCGCATTGAACCAACGCACCCGCCGCATTCCGACCGAGCCGAGACGCCAGCCACGCTCCGCGCGCACCGGCACGACGCTCATTGAACTCGGCTGTCCGCCAAGCACCATCGCGGTCAACCAGTGCGCCAGCTCGTGCAGCACGGTGCCGGGCCACGCCAGCAGCGCGAACAGCAGCACCCAGCGCCGCGCGAGGTGCAGTGCTACCAGCACCATCGCGATGAAGGCGAAATCGAGGGCGGACAGGCTCGGCAGGTCGAATGGCATGGGCGCATCTTGCACCGGCCGTCATGGAATGCCGCATGACCAAGGCGCTACGTCGAGGCTCAGAAGGACTTGCAGGGACGCCGCCATCTCCTGGCAAAGCATCGGACACCGCCGGTGATGTCGCGCATTCGTGGCAGCACAGCGCGCCATGCCGCTCAGTGGCGAGCGGGAAGTCGCGTGCGCGCTTCCACGCCGTCGAGCCAGGCGACGACGGCCTTTGCGAGCGCGATCCTGTGATCGGCGAAGCCGTGGTCCGAGGGAAAGTGCCGGGTCGTCAGCTGGCCTTCGTCGCGCCGCTGGATGACCACGGCGAGCGCAGCATTGTTCTTCGCAATGCCGCGGTCGGCCCAGATGGAAAGCACCGGTAGCCGCGCCAGCCTCGGCGCCGAGTTGACGAGATCCCAGTCGTCGCCACTGGCGATGATCTCATCCGTCAGCGTTTTCGCGTTGGCACCGATCAGGCTGTTGCCGAGGTCGTCGATGCCCGCCTCGAACTTGGCGCGACTGCCGGGATCCACGCGCAGCGTCGCCGCATCGGTGCCCGGGTTCCAGGCATCTATGAGCATTAGCCCCGCGACGTCGTCGTGAGTTGCCGCGTAGCGCGCCGCGGCGAAGGCACCCATGCTGTGTCCTCCAACCACCACGCGACACGCATCGATCGCGTATTTCGCGGCGATGTCGTCCCGCCGAACGAACGCAACGGCCGCCGCCGCGTCTTCGACGGAGTTGGCGATCGAGAAGCGCCCCGGCGAACCCCAACTGCCGCGGTAGTGCAACGTCAGCACGTTCCAGCCGGCACGACGGATGGCTTGCGCGAGATCGAGGTTCTGCTCGTTACCGGGCAGGCCATGCAGCAGCACCACGGTGGGTTTGCGTTCCTGTCCCGAGGCGAGCAGCAACAGCGCATTCACGCCCACGCCCCCGCTTGGCACCAGCAATTGCTGGTTGCGCGCGGGATGGGCCGCGTCGACGACTGGATCCTCGCGCACCGCGTCGTGCAGCGAAGAGGATCGTGCCGAGGCACACGCCACCAGCAACGTGCACAGGACTGCAGCTGCAATTCGCACGTCGGGCCTCGTGTTCGCCAGGGTGGGCGGAGCATTGCACAGGCGCCCGGTCGTCGGCGAGCAAGGTCCACCCACGAGGCGCGGCGACGCCTGCCCGACTTCGCGGGCGGGCGTGCCGCAGGTACGCAGCGATTTGTTGACGATGCGCCGCGCGGGAATGCGCTAGCTTGCCGACGTGTACCGGAGACAGGCGATATCGCGGATGCAACGTAGCCAAGCTTCTGGCAATGCGCAGTCCATCGACGGGCGCTCTCCGCTCGGTCGCAAGCGGGTAGCCGGGCTAGCGTTC
>JBKJSW010000345.1:0-3050 GCA_046595765.1 Ahniellaceae bacterium | reverse complement strand
TTCTCGTGCTACGAAGCGTTCATTCATATTGTTGATTCGATGTTCAATCAACACGCCAAATGTCGCGCGTGACCTTGAGCCATTTGGCGTGTTGATTGAACATCGAATCAACAATGTGAATGAACGCTTCATAACAGGAGAACAGGCCGTGCCGTCCCGTCAGGAGATACCCTTCGGGCCATCCCTGGCAGAGATGTTCGCTCAGCACTTCCATGACCCGGCCGTCGGGCGAGATGTGGTCGTCCGTGCTCAGGATCTCCGCCGTGGAGACGCGCTCGGTGACGTCGAAGACGGCCGTTAGCCGGTTCGAGGCCGTCTCGTCTGGACCCATGACGCGAAAATTGCGGTGTTCCCAGTTCAGCGTGATGACGTCCCGAATCAACGCTCCCATGACGCGGGTGGCTTCCGCCACCACCGTGCCGGGGTCGGGAACGGCGACGGCGTAATCACGGAAGTCAGGCATCTTCAGGTCGTGCAGCAACATTCCGCCGTTCGCATGTGGATTGGCTCCCATCCGCCGGTGCCCGATGGGCGCCAACTCGGCGAGTTCGGGCATGAGTGCCCCGTTCTGGTCGAAGAGTTCTTCTGGCCGGTAACTCTTCAGCCACTGCTCGAGCAGTGTCAGATGTTCGGGCTTCGTGGCCAGTTCCGCGAGCGGTACCTGGTGCGAGCGCCACGTCCCTCCGATCTGGAGCCCGTCCACAATCGTGGGCCCCGTCCATCCCTTGGGCGTGCGAAAAATAATCATCGGCCACTGAGGCCGCTTGCTGAAGCCATGCGTGCGGGCCGTCGTCTGGATCTCTTTGATCTCGGCGACGATGGTGTCGAGCGTCGCAGCCAGGATTTGGTGGACCTCGTCGGGGTTGCTGCCTTCGACGAGGTACGGCGTGTAGCCGTACCCGCGCATCAACTGATCCAATTCCTCGGGACTGATGCGCGCGAGCACCGTGGGGTTCGCGATCTTGTAGCCGTTCAGGTGGAGAATCGGCAGGACCGCCCCATCATGGACGGGGTTCAGGAACTTGTTCGAGTGCCAGCTCGCGGCCAGTGCGCCGGTTTCCGCCTCGCCATCACCGATGACACACGCCACGATCAGGTCGGGATTGTCGAATGCGGCCCCGTAGGCATGTGCCAGGGAATACCCGAGTTCGCCGCCCTCGTTGATCGAACCCGGCGTCTCTGGCGCCACATGACTCGGGATGCCGCCGGGGAAAGAGAACTGGGTGAACAGCCGTTTCAGGCCCTGTTCGTCGCGAGTGATGTTCGGATACATCTCGCTGTACGTGCCCTCCAGATACGTGTTCGCCACCAAACCAGGGCCACCGTGTCCTGGCCCGGTGACGTAGATCACGTTGAGATCGTGCTGCGAGATGATCCGGTTGAGATGGACGTAGATGAAGTTCAACCCTGGCGTCGTGCCCCAGTGGCCCAGCAGCCGCGGTTTGACGTGGTCCAGCGTCAACGGTGTCTTGAGCAGGGGATTGTCGTACAGATAGATCTGACCGACCGACAGGTAGTTCGCGGCCCGCCAATAGGCGTTCATCCTCTGAAGCAGTTCCGGAGACAGCGGTGTGTTCATTCGGTTCCTTGCGCCAACACCCGGCTCACGGTGTTCGCGATCATCAGCTCTTCGTCGGTTGGGATGACTCGCACATCGACCCGGCTGGCCTCGCGTGAAATCACCGCCTCGTTGCTGTCGTTTTTGGTGTGGTCCAATTCGATGCCGAGAAAACCGAGGCCCTCGCAGATACGCGCGCGAATCACCGGTGCGTTCTCGCCGATGCCGCCGGCGAACACGAGCGTGTCGAGTCCCCCGAGCGCCGCGGCATACGATCCGATCCACTTCTTGACCTGGTAGCAGAACAGCGCAATCGCCTCCGCCGCTCGCACATCGTCGCCCTCGTGAGCCAGGAGATCGCGCACGTCGGAACTCGTCTCTGATACGCCGAGTAGTCCGGACTCGTGGTTGACCATGTGATGAAACTGCTCGGCGGTCATGTGCTCGGTCCGCTCGAGATACCAGATCAGCCCCGGATCCAGGTCGCCGGAACGCGTGCTCATCGGCACGCCTGCCGCCGGTGTGAGGCCCATGCTGGTGTCCATGCTCTTGCCACCGCGCACCGCGGCCAGGCTCGACCCATTTCCCAGGTGGGCCAGGATCACTCGGCCCTGGGCAGCCTGGGCGCCAGCCACGCGCGCCAGTTCCTCCATGAGGAATGAGTACGACAGCCCGTGAAAGCCGTAGCGCTCCACGCCCATCGCCTCGAAGCGCCTGGGAATCGGCACGATCCTGGCCACGCGCGGCATGTCGCGATGAAAGGTGGTGTCGAAGCACACAATCTGCGGCACATCGGGAAGGCGTTCGCGACACAGATCGATCAGGGCAATCTGGGCAGGCAGGTGCTCCGGCGCGAAGGCGCTCGTCGCACGCAACGCGTCCAGCAGTTGTGCGGTGACACGTTGCGGTTCCCGGTAGTCGGCTCCGCCGTTGACGATGCGATGGCCCACCGCGCGAATCGATGCGAGCCTGATCTGCTGTTCGAGCCAATCCATTAGGAAACCCGCCGCCGAACGATGATCGAGATCTCCTATGCCGCGTGTGTCTCCCTGCTTCCGAACGGGATCATCGAACGTCAGTGTCGTGCCGGGCGAGCCGACGCGGTCGACCTTGCCGTGCAGTCGTCGAGTCGGGGGGTCGCCCGGCTGATAGGCGGCAAACCTGAGGCTGGACGAGCCGACGTTCATCGCCAGGATGACCGGTTCGTCCAGCATCATGCGCCGGCCTGCTGAACGCTTCCCGGCTCCGCCGCCAGCGCATCATCGACGATGGCCTGTGCGTCCTCGAGGATTTGGCGCAGATGATCCGCTCCACGGAAGCTCTCCGCATAGATCTTGTAAATGCTCTCGGTGCCGGACGGACGCGCGGCGAACCAGCCGCTCTCCGCGATCACTTTCACCCCGCCGATGGGAGCGCCGTTGCCCGGTGCCTTCGTGAGGATGGTCTGGACGGCTTCGCCTGCCAGGTCTCGGCCCCGGACCTGCTCCGGTGA
>JBKJSW010000246.1:0-5980 GCA_046595765.1 Ahniellaceae bacterium | reverse complement strand
CTCTCGGCCGATTCCGAGTTGCTCCGAACAGTGGTTGCCTCATCCGCGTCGGTGGCGCTGCGCAGCGCGGTGATCCTGGTCGGCTCAGCCGTGGCGTTGACGTTAACCAGCCCCCGGCTCGCCGGCCTCGCATCCATTGGTATTCCGCTCATCGTGTTGCCGATCGTGCTGTTCGGTCGTCGTGTGCAGGCACGCTCGAAGATCAGCCAGGACCGCGTCGCCGATTCGCAGGCGCGCGCCGGCGAAACCCTCAACGCGATGGCGACGGTGAAGTCCTTCGCGCGCGAGTCGTTCGAGAGCACGCGTTTCGCGGATGCGGTGCGGCAAGCCTACGCCGCGGCGCGCACGCGCGTGCGCCTGCAGGCGCTGCTGACCGCCGTCGTCATCACGCTGGTGTTCGGCGCGATCACCGCGGTGCTGTGGAGCGGTGCACGCGACGTGATCGCGGGCGACATGACGCCCGGCGTGCTCGGCCAGTTCGTGTTGTACGCGCTGATCGGCGCGGGCTCGGTCGGCGCGCTGACGGAAGTGTGGAGCGAGGTGCAACGCGCTGCCGGCGGCATGGCGCGCCTGCAGCAGCTGCTCGAGGAACGGCCGCTGATCGCCGCGCCGGCGGCGCCGCGCGCGCTGCCGTCGCGTCTTTCAGGCACCATCGAATTCAACGACGTGACATTTCGCTATCCGTCGCGATTGGATACGGCTGCGCTTGAGCATTTCTCGCTGCGCGTCGAGCCTGGCGAGACGATCGCGCTGGTCGGACCTAGCGGCGCCGGCAAGAGCACGGTGCTCGCGCTGCTGCTGCGCATGTTCGATCCGCAGTCGGGCGCGATCCGCCTCGACGGCATCGACCTGCGCGAGGTCGACCCGGTGGCCCTGCGCTCGCAACTGGCGCTGGTGCCGCAGGATCCGGTGATCTTCGGCGCCGATGCGTTCGACAACATCCGCTACGGGCGGCTCGAGGCGGACGACGCGGACGTAGAGCGCGCCGCGCGCCAGGCGGAAGCGCATGAATTCCTCGCACGACTGCCCGACGGTTACCGGAGTTTCCTCGGCGAGCATGGTGCACGCCTGTCGGGTGGCCAGAGGCAACGCATCGCCATCGCACGCGCGCTGCTGAAGGACGCACCGATCCTGCTGCTCGATGAAGCCACCAGCGCGCTCGACTCGCAATCCGAGCGCGCGATCCAGCTCGCGCTGGAGCACGCCATGGAAGGGCGCACCACGCTGGTCATCGCGCACCGGCTCGCGACCGTGCTGAAGGCGGATCGCATCGTCGTGCTCGAAGGTGGCCGCGTCGCCGCCATCGGCACGCACGCGGAACTGATCGCACAGGGCGGTCTCTACGCCGAACTCGCCCGCCTGCAGTTCCACACCTGACCTCGCTTTCCCTCTCCCCGTGCAAACGGGGAGAGGGTGCCCGCAGGGCGGGTGAGGGGTGCTCTTTCGCGCGCGCAACATTCGCCCCTCATCCGGCGTTTCGCGCCACCTTCTCCCCGTTTGTCACGGGGAGAAGGATGCTGTCGGTATGGTCGAGGGGAGAAGGAGATTCCTACGGGGCTGGGGCAGGGGCGGGGGGTGTGGCGCGCAGCGCGTCGCCGGCGGCCTTGAACTCGCTGTCGGCACGCCAGGCCGGTTCGAATTCGCCCGCGGCCACGCGCCGGCCTACCGTGTACAGCGCTTGCAGGTCCTCGATCAGGCCGTCGAGTTTCCACGCCGCGTCGAACTGATCGCCGGGCTTGTGGTAGCGGTTGTCGGTGTAATCCTTGGCCAGCGCGTCGCCTGCCGCCGGGCCGCCTTCGCGCAGGTCGTTGCCGCTTTTCGCGTACAGCGCCGGCACCCCGCGTCGTGCGAAATTGAAATGATCCGAGCGGAAGTAGAAGCCCTTCTCGGGCGTGGACTCCGGCGTGATCACTCGATCCTGCGGCGCGATCGCTTCGGCCAGCGCGTCCTCGAGGTTCGACTGGCCGGAACCGATCACGGCGACGTTGGCGGTGCGGCCGCCGACGTTCATTGCATCCATGTTGATGACGGCCTTGATACCCGCCAGCGGCATCGTCGGGTGCGCCACGAAATAGCGCGAACCGAGCAGCCCCGATTCCTCGAGGGTGGGCACGAAGAAAATAACCGACCGCGCCGGCGGCGGCTTCTGGGCGACGAACGCTTCGGCGATTTCGAGCACGCCGGCCACGCCGGTGCCGTTGTCGATCGCGCCGTTGTAGATGTTGTCGCCGGGTTCTTCAGCATGCTTGCCGAGATGGTCCCAGTGGCCCATGTACAGCACCGCTTCGCCTGCATTGGCGGCGCCCGGCAATACGGCCACGACGTTTTCGCTGCCCTTGTAGGCGATGGTGCTGTTCAACGCGACGTCCGCCCTTGCGCCCAGCGCGATGGGCTTGAAGCCGGGCGCATCGGCTTTGAGCTTGAGCGCGGCGAGGTCCTGTCCGGCCGCGGTGAACAACTTCGTGGCCGCGGCGTCGCTCAGCCAGCCCTGGAATTCGAGTCGCGGTTCCGGATCATCCGCAGGCGTGAGGTCGAACTGCGGACCGGACCAGGAATTGCGCACCACGTCCCAGCCATACGCGGCCGGCTCGGTGTCGTGCACGATGAGCGCCCCTACCGCTCCCTGCCGAGCCGCTTCCTCGAACTTGTAGGTCCAGCGGCCGTAATACGTCATGGCGCGGCCTTTGAACATCGAATCGTCGCCGCGGAGGAAGCCCGGGTCATTGATGAGGATCACGACAGTCTTGCCCTTGACGTCGAGTCCGTCGTAATCGTTCCAGCCGGCTTCAGGGGCATTGACGCCATATCCGACGAACACGAGTTCGCTGCCATCGACCTTGACGTTGTTCCTGGCCGTGCGGGTACCGAGTACCGCGTCGGTGCCTAGCACGAGGTCCTGTTTCGCGCCGCCGATATCGAGGCGGATCGTGGAGTCGGGTGACGCCGTCGTCTGGACCATCTGCACGCGCTGGAAAAAGCTGCCGTTGTTGCCCGGGGCGAGTCCCAGTCGCTCGAACTGGTCCTTGAGGTAAGTGGTCGTCATCTGTTCGCCAATCGAACCCGGCGCGCGGCCCTCGAATTCGTCGGAGGCGAGCGTGCGCACGTGCGCCGCGAAGTCGGCGGCGTCGATGGCGGGTGCGAACACGTGCGGCGTGCCCGGCGCGGGCTTGGGCGTTGCCGCGGGAGGCGTCACGGCGGGGGCGGGTTGCTCGCGATTGCAGGCGGCGAGGGCCACCAGCAGGGACAGGGTCAACAGACGGCGCATTGCATTCTCCACGGGCACGAAGCCCGGCATCATAGGCGTCGACTGGACTGCGCACGTTAGTCTTTCGTTACGCGGCGAACGCATCGCCTCAACCAGGCGCCGGCGTTCAGGCCCATGCCGCCGCGTGGTGTTTCGAATCGGGACAGCGCGCGGTCGACTCCGAAACAAGACGGGTCAGGTCTCCGCGGCGACCCGACCCCTCAGTGCCGCCGTACTTCGGTCAGCGCGGTGCTTCGTCGGAGGTATAGCGCGTCGGCGTCGCGCCCGTGACGTGCCCGATGCGCGCGGTCTGGTGCACGTACAGGCGCACTTCGCGGTCGAACTTGAGTTCGCCGTCGACGATGCTGTTGCGGCCGACCACCACGCGTGGTGGCTTGCTGTCGCCGAACTGGATCAGGTTGCCCCAGCCGTGCGGCTTCTCGACATGGATGCCGCCACGCACCTGCGTACCCTGATCCAGGAGGATTTCGCCGTTGACGGTGGTGATGCCGCGGCCGATGGTCGATCCGACCGCGACCACGCCGCCGTTGACGTTCTCGACGTGACCCTCGACCTTCGCGCCCGCCTGCAACTTCACGCCGCCGTTGACCGCATCGACATCGCCCGCCACGACCGTGCGCCGGCCGATAGTGATACCGCCGTTGACCGTCTCGATCGAGCCGACCTTTCCGTTGGCGCCGATCCTGATGCCGCCGTTGACGGTCTCTAGCGCATGCGCGCGCACGTTGTCGCCCAGGCTGATGCCGCCGTTGACCGTCTCGAGCGTGCCGGCCGTGGAGTTGTCCTCGATCGAGATGCCGCCGTTGACCTTGTCGACGTCGCCGTATTCGCGAGCGGATACGACGCTGCTGGCGACCAGCAACACGAAAGTGAACTGTGCAATGCGACTCATGGTGTTTCCTGCTGTGTGGATGAATGCACGTATTCAGATGCAGGCGCCGCCGGAAAGGTTTGAAGGGCACGAAAGCGGGCTTGGGCTACGATTGCCGCATGACCTCTGCGAACCGTTCCACCCCGGTGCCAAGGCCCGTCCTGCTGCTGATCCTCGACGGCTGGGGCGCGCGTGCCGAGCGCGACTGGAATGCGATCGCCCAGGCCGATTGCCCGAACTGGCGCCGGCTGCTGGCCGAATGCCCGCACACCCTGATCGCCACCCACGGGCTGCGTGTCGGGTTGCCCGAGGGACAAATGGGCAACTCCGAAGTGGGGCACATGAACATGGGCGCGGGTCGCGTCGTGTACCAGGAGCTGACCCGCATCGACGAAGCAATTCGCGACGGCAGCTTTTTCGCGAATCGCGCATTGCGGCTCGCGCTCGAAGTCGCGGCCCGGCCCGGTGCCACCCTGCATGTGCTCGGCCTTCTGTCCCCGGGCGGAGTGCACAGCCACGAAGACCACATCCTGGCAATGCTGGACATGGCCGCAGGCGCGGGCGTGTCATCGATTGTCGTGCATGCGATGCTCGACGGTCGCGACACGCCGCCGCAGAGCGCACCGGCGAGCGTCGACAGGCTCGCCGCACGCGTCGCGACCATCCCTGGCGCACGCATCGCCACGTTGTCGGGCCGCTACTATGCAATGGACCGCGATCAACGCTGGGACCGTGTCGAACGTGCGTACCGTGCCATCGCGGACGCCGAATCCCCGCTGCGGTCGGTGGACGCGAGCACCGCGCTGCAAGCGGCCTACAAGCGCGGCGAGACCGACGAATTCGTGCAGCCGACCGTGATCGGCGACGGGGCGCCGGTCCGCGACGGCGACGCCTTGGTGTTCATGAATTTCCGCGCGGATCGCGCGCGCGAACTGACCGCTGCGTTCACCAGCACGGACTTCGACGGCTTCGACCGCACGCGGCGACCTGCACCCGGCGCGTTCGTCAGCCTCACCCGCTACGCCGACGCGCTGCCGGTCAGCGCGATCGCGTTCGACACCGACGCGCTCGGCAACACGCTGGGCGAATTCGTCGCCGCCCAGGGCCTCCGGCAATTGCGCATC
Source organism: Ahniellaceae bacterium (assembly GCA_046595765.1). GTDB lineage: Bacteria > Pseudomonadota > Gammaproteobacteria > Xanthomonadales > Ahniellaceae > JBBQNY01. The sequence goes on along the minus strand of JBKJSW010000246.1, from coordinate 720 downwards.
GCCGAGACCGAGAAATACGCGCACGTCACTTTCTTCTTCAATGGCGGGCGCGAGCAGGCGTTCGCGGGCGAGGAACGCATCCTGGTGCCGAGTCCGCACGTCGCGACCTATGACCTCAAGCCTGAAATGAGCTGCCCGGAACTCACCGCGCGACTCGTCGGTGCGATTCGCGAGCGCAGTTTCGACCTCATCGTCTGCAACATCGCCAACCCGGACATGGTCGGCCACACGGGTGTATTCGAAGCGGCGATCAAAGCCGCCGAGGCGGTCGACGTGGCGCTCGGGCAGATCCGCGATGCGCTCGCGGAAGTGGGCGGCGCGATGCTGGTCACCGCCGACCACGGCAACCTCGAGCTCATGCAGGACGAGAACGGACAGCCGCACACCCAGCATACGGTGGGTCCCGTGCCGCTGGTGCTGGTTGGCGCGGCCGACAGGTTGCGCGACGGGGGAGCGCTCAGCGATCTCGCGCCGACTCTCCTCGACCTCATGGGACTGGTACCGCCCGCGGAGATGCTCGGCCGCTCGTTGCTCATTCGCGAGTGACGCGGGCACCACGCAGGCGCGCGACGATGATCCGCGCGATCACCTGCGGATGCCTGGCGCTGTGGGCGGCCGCTCCGATGGCCGCCCAGACGCGCGCACCGGCTGCCGCGCCGCCGGCAGTGGCCTCTGCTCCCGAAGCGACCGTGAGCGGCGCCGCGCCGACGTCTGCGGCCG